>NZ_JAKKRY010000007.1:0-248527 GCF_025653795.1 Shewanella sp. SM73 | reverse complement strand
GGTTTTACAAAGAAGCCTTAGACAGAATATCGACACTTGATAAAGTTAAAGACTCAACAGAAAATCAGCTTTCCGAATTATTATTAACGTGAGCCAGAGATGGACACGGTAATAAACAGAATTTGCTTGGTGACAATAGCCTTGTGGAACCACCTGATCCCATCCCGAACTCAGAAGTGAAACGCAAACGCGCCGATGGTAGTGTGGGGTCTCCCCATGTGAGAGTAGGTCATCGCCAAGCGCCTAATTTAAATAATCTTAATTGATTAGTATAGAATTGCTGATATGGCTCAGTCGGTAGAGCGCATCCTTGGTAAGGATGAGGTCCCCAGTTCGATTCTGGGTATCAGCACCATTACAATCTAGTGTTTAATCCTAGAATAAAGAATTTGCTTGGTGACAATAGCATTGTGGAACCACCTGATCCCATCCCGAACTCAGAAGTGAAACGCAAACGCGCCGATGGTAGTGTGGGGTCTCCCCATGTGAGAGTAGGTCATCGCCAAGCGCCTAATTATCTCATTGAGATGTAACCAAGCCAGCTGAATAAGCTGGCTTTTTTGCTTTTGTAATCTGTAACATTATTTGCACTAATAGCAATGCTGCCGACTGTAAGTATTGCTATTAGCTTTGTTGACGAGTCTTTTCTTCCCCTCAATACACAAGCTTTGCTTCCAGATTTTTCACTATTCATCGATAAAAAAGCAGCCAGAAGGCTGCTTTGAGGTGGTACTTTCGCATTAGGTTGCTTAAGCTTCTTTAAGCCACTGGGCAGCACGTTTAGCAAAGTAAGTTAAAATACCGTCTGCGCCTGCGCGTTTAAAGCAGAGTAGGGACTCCATGACGATGGCCTTTTCGGCTAACCATCCATTCTGGATTGCTGCCATATGCATGGCGTATTCACCACTGACTTGATAGGCGAATGTTGGCACTGCAAGTTCAGTTTTAACGCGATGCACTATATCTAAATACGGCATACCTGGCTTAACCATCACCATATCGGCTCCTTCTTGGATATCGAGTGCGACTTCATGCAAAGCTTCGTCACTGTTCGCCGGATCCATTTGATAGCTATGCTTATTGCCACCTTTGAGGTTACCCGCTGAGCCTACGGCATCACGGAATGGACCGTAGTAGTTTGAAGAGTATTTTGCCGAGTAAGCCATGATTTGGGTGTTGACGTGGCCTGCTGCTTCTAATGCTTGGCGAATCGCGCCAATACGGCCATCCATCATGTCCGATGGTGCAATGATGTCAGCTCCAGCATCGGCGTGTGACAGTGCTTGCTTCACTAAAATCTCGGTGGTGATATCGTTAAGGATATAACCCGTTTCGTCTATGATGCCGTCTTGACCGTGAGTGGTGAAAGGATCTAGTGCCACGTCAGTCATGATGCCGAGCTGTGGAAAGGCTTTTTTTAGCTCGCGCACTGCACGTTGCACTAGGGCATCTGCGTTATAGGCTTCTTCTGCCATTAATGTTTTTTTCTCTGCAGGTGTCACAGGGAAAAGTGCGATCAATGGGATACCTAACTCAACCAGTTCTTCAGCTTCTTTCAGTAGCAAGTCTATCGAGTAGCGTTCAACACCGGGCATAGAGGCTATTTTTTCACTGCGATTAGTGCCTTCTAGAATAAACATTGGGTAAATCAAGTCATTGACCGTTAGATGATTTTCGGCCATGAGGCGACGGCTAAAATCATGTTTACGCATGCGGCGCATTCTACGCTGAGGGAAGGCACTGGTAATGATATTCACATTTGACTCCTAATTAGGTACTGGTCTTACTTGATCCGACAAATACAAGCTGACTTGATTACGCCCACCGTTTTTTGCTTGGTAGAGGGCTTTATCTGCTTGTTCTAGTAATTTAGTACTGTGTTGATCGTGGGTCACTATATCGGCACTGACTCCGATACTGATAGTCAAAGGTATCGCTTCACCTTCCCATTCAAAATGAATAGAGGCAACAGCGTCTCTTATTGTTTCAGCAACTTGGAGAGCACCTTCTGCAGTTGTATTAGGAAGGATGATAGCAAATTCCTCCCCCCCAAAACGTGACACTAGATCCGTTGGCCGTTTTAAATGGTGCTGTAATGTTTGAGCTATTGTACGTAATGCTTGATCGCCTGCAAGATGACCGAATCTGTCGTTGATCAGCTTGAAGCGATCAATATCAAGCATTAACAGTGCTATGGGTGTTTCTTGTCTGCGACTGATCCGGCTTTCAGCGATCAAACGTTTATCAAAGGCACTGCGGTTTTTGACCCCTGTTAAACTGTCGATAGTGCTTTGTTCTGTGAGTTTTTGATTCACCTCATGCAATTCTCTGAGGGTGATTTCCAGTTCTAAAGTCCGCTCTTGCACCATTTGTTCGAGTTTCTCATTGCTCTCGGCTTCCGCTTTTAGGGCTTCTTCCCGCGCACTACGAATTTTCTGTGCTTGTTTCAAGGCTTCTTGCTGGATACGTAGTTTAGCTTTGCGCTCATCGTTATAGCGGATGGCGAGCACCAGAGACATGAAGATAATTTCAAAAGTCAGCCCAAGCATCACAGGCGTTTGCGGTTTTAAATTGAGGTCAATCACGCTGAGATATAGCAAGCTACTGATGCAAGCTCCCGTCAGCATACTCACCCAGCCAATAGTGTACATACGTGCCAGTTTATGGCCATTGATGGCCTGAGTAATGGCAAAGACCATGAGGACCAAGCTGAGTACAGCAACGGAAATGATCTCGATATAGAGCGCCGTTCCATATTGGATAAATGGTGTGGCGAGTCCAACACAGAGGATATACACAGCACTATAGCGACAAGTGAGTAACATACGGCGGTTTAAATATTTGAGCTGTAATATTTTTTCAGTAAACATTAACGCAAATGCCATAACGATTGGCAGTAAAAACGGCACCATCACTTGCTGTAATAGCGGCCAGTCTGGCCAGAGGAATCGGAAGGCAAAACCGTTAATCGTGGCAACGAGTAAGGTCATACTAAGGACATAGCCAGAGTAATAGCTGTAGCTGAATGAGCCCGATGCTATGGCGATAAAAAGACTAAAAATGCCAATTGCGGCAAGTACACCGAGTTGGAATCCATGCTCAACGGCGGTAGATTCGGCAATTTGAGCTAAGTCATTAGAAGACCATAGGTTTAATGGTACTGCAGCACTACCTTCAGTTTGAATATGCAGATAGAAAGTATGGGAGTCATCTGTGTTGATCTTGAAAGGATATAGGAAAATATTACTCAAGAATGGTCGATCCTCATAGGGGAATATATCACCCATCAGCACAGTATTCATGAGTTTATTATTGACTAAATGGTAGATAGTTACCTTGTCTAACAAAGGGTTATCTAGCGCTAAAATGCGCGAAAGTGTTTCGTCAGGGCTGGTTAAGCTGAAACTGAGCCAAAAATCATGGCCGCTGAGTTTTTGAATGTCTTTATTGGTAAAGTTATGCCAATCAGTTTTTGGCAAAGCTTGTATTTCGGCCAGTTCTTTTGCTGGTGTAGGGTGGCTGACCATTAACCAAGGCGTAAGGTTTAAAGGCGTCGTGGTTGACTCGTCAATGCTCAATAAGGTTGCCAAGGCCTGTGTTGGGCATATCCATAGCCACAGCAAGAGTATGAGTGGCATGTTTTTGTTAAGCATGGACTCGATCCAAATTAAAAAACGCTAAGCTATTTTGGTAGCAACGTTTTGCAAACTCATCCGCATCTTCTCCGCGTAGATTTGCAATATAATTTGCGATATAAGGAAGGTATTCGGGCTTGTTTTTGCTCGATTTAGGCTTGGGCCGCATACTACGGGGGAGTAGGTAAGGGCTATCTGTCTCGATTAAAATGCGATTCTGCGGAATAAAGGGAACGAGTTGCGCTAGTTCTTGGCCGCGTCTTTCATCGCAGACCCAACCTGTTATGCCTAAGTGTAAATCGAGGTCAATATAGGCTTCCATCTGTGCGTGAGTGCCTGTGAAACAATGCAAAAGCGCGCCACTAAGCTGTGGGCGATATTCCCGCAGGATAGCAATAAAGTCTTCGTGGGCATCGCGTTCGTGCATTAGCACCGGCATTTGCAGTTCAACGGCTAAGGCGAGTTGGGCAATAAAAGCTTGGCGCTGGATAGGTCTCGGGGAGAAATCACGATTGTAGTCTAAACCACATTCGCCAACGGCAACCACTTGCGGTGCATGGCAGAGTTCAGCTTGTCGAGCGTTTGAGCCATCATGCCAACCACTGGCATGGTGGGGATGCACACCAGCAGTGCAGTAAAGTTGATTAGGATATTGCTCGCATACAGCAATGGCTGCCGCACTCTCAGTTAAATCGCCGCCAATAACAATTAACGGCGAAACCCCTTGGTCCGCCGCCGCTTGTATTATCGATACAGTATCTTGTTCGAGTGCGCTGCCAAGTAAATTGACAGCGATATCTATGTATGAGGGCATTATTTTAGGCGTTTTACCCGAACCTTGGCATTGCGATCATCGGTACCCATTAAAAAAGAACCTAAAGCGGCTTTTTCAATATAGACAGTTTCACCTTGCTTAACATTGTACTTACGGCCATCAGTTTGTTTCCATACCTGACCGTTAGTGAAAGTCACTTTAATGTCTCCGTAGGCATCTTCAGCTATAGATTGAATCTCTAAATAAATCTTATCGACAGTATTTTCTTGAACACGCTTGGCTTCCATCCCAAAGTCATCGGCAATTTTTGCCGTTGGCGCTTGGGGTGCGGTTGCCACTATCGCTGCTGCAGTCGTAGGGGCTGCAACTGTTGCTACTGTAGCCGGTATCACTTGAGTGCTAATGGTGTCAGCTTTTACGCTTTCTGCTAGCTTGTCATAGCAAATCAAGCGGTCGAGTTTATCGGCGGTTGTTGCACATTGGGTTAACTGTTGTTCAATGCTGGCATTTGCTTGGACAGATACAAGCATTATCGCTGCCGTGATAAGAGTTAAGCGCATGAGAATGTTCCTTATTATATTATTCCCCTAACGCCTTCGAGGGCGTTAGTCGTTTGTTTGTTCAGTATCTTCGTCTGACTCGTCATCTGGTTTGCTGTAGAAACGAGCCGCTAATAAACCGCCTTCGAACAATAACAGCATTGGTACAGCAAGCATAGTCTGGGAAATCACATCCGGTGGGGTTAATAGCATGCCGACGACAAAGGCGCCCACTATGATATAAGGACGTTTTTGCTTGAGATCTTCAGGTGTAGTGACACCTGACCAGCAGAGTAAAACAACGGCAATGGGGATTTCAAAGGATAGACCAAAGGCAAAGAATAGCTTCAGAATAAAGTTAAGGTAACTAGTAATGTCTGTCGCAACTTGAACTCCCTCTGGCGCATTGTTAGCAAAAAAACCAAAAACAACAGGGAATACAAGATAATAAGCAAATGCAATGCCGAGATAAAACAATAAGGTACTGCTGAATAGCAGTGGCATCACTAAGCGTTTTTCATGTTTATATAAACCCGGTGCCACAAAGGACCAAATTTGAAATAACACGTAGGGCACTGCCACAAAAAATGATAAAACGAGGGTTAGTTTGAAAGGTGCAAAAAATGGTGCAGCGACATCCGTCGCAATCATGCTGCCACCAAGAGGTAAAGACTGCATTAAAGGTATTGCCATGTAGTGGTAGATATCATTTGCCCAGTACACACTACAAATGAACACTAATAACACACTGGCAATGGATTTTAGCAGCTTGGACCTAAGTTCAAGCAAATGGCTGATAAGTGGCTGCTGTTGCGACATGAATTATCCGTTGGCTTTCGGGTTAGAACTGGTATCCACGCCCTGAGATGGCTCACTTGAAGCAGCGGGAGAGGCCGATGTTGGACTCGCCTCTACAGTGGCTGTTGGATTAGTTTGGCTAGCTTGAACTAGATTCACTTGAGCAGGTGTGTGAATTTGATTCTCAGGCGCAGGGGTGTCTTTTGACGGATCCTGAACCTGATAAGGGCGGTTCACTGACTGTGCCGCTTGCTTTAGTTGCTCAATAGACTCTTTGAGTTCAGGTGAGAGGTTAGATAAACCTTTGCTCTCGGCTTTTTTAAGATCGGCATGCAACTGCTCGATCTTCAGCTCCTGCTCAAGTTCTTCTTTTACCGAGTTCGCCATGCGTTTCATCGCACGGATCCAACTCGTTACCGAACGCACCGCAACCGGTAGACGTTCGGGGCCAAGAACCACTAGCCCCAAAACACCGATCAGCAGCAGCTCCATAAAGCCGATACCGTCAAACATAAAGAGTTACGCCTGTTCTTTGTTAGACTCAGGTTTCTTTTCAGTCGCCTGTTGAGTTGTTTGCGCTGTTTTAGCCGCTTCGGTGTCTTCTAATGCCTTCTTGTCTTCTTCTGAAGACATGGCGTTTTTGAAGCCTTTAACCGCACCACCTAAATCACCACCCAAAGAGCGTAATTTCTTAGTTCCAAACAACAAGACAACGATTAACGCAACGATAAGCAGTTGCCAAATACTAATACCACCCATGAAGGTATCCTCTTAATTGATATCGGTTCTATTATGAACCTCTGATTAATTAGTGCTAGCTAAAATTTGCGATTCTTTGGCCTAGATCGCCATCCTACAAACCACAATATCATGCCTGAAATTAGACAAACATAAGGGGTCCATAGTGTAGCGTCTCTATTAATCAATAACGTGCCACAGATCAATAAAACGGCAGAAGTGATAAGCAAGTAGTTACTCTTGTGTGCCTGCTGCTGGTATTTCAAATACTTATCTAGCATTTGTTGCTGAGAACTCAGCAATTTCCTGCCTAACTTAAGATTATCGTAAATTAGTTCAGGGAATTCAGGTAGTTTATCAGCCCAATATGGCAGTTTTGTGGATACCTTTTTAAACATAGCTTTAGGACCGACTTGGTCGGCCATCCACTGCTCTAAAAAGGGTTTGGCGGTTTGCCATAAATCCAACTGCGGATATAGCTGACGGCCTAAGCCTTCGATGTAGAGTAAGGTTTTTTCCAACAATACCAATTGCGGTTGCACCACGATATCGAAGTGGCGCGCAGTGCGGAATAATTCCAGTAACACATGACCAAAGGAGATCTCGTCGAGCGGCTTGTTGAACATAGGTTCACACACCACTTTGATGGCCTGTTCGAAAGCTTGTAGATCGGTTTTTTCCGATACCCAGCCAGACTCAATATAGAGCTGGGCAATTCTGTGATAATCGCGATTAAAGAAGGCGAGGAAATTCTCGGCGAGATAGCGCTTATCGACTTCGCTGAGTGTGCCCATGATGCCGCAGTCGAGCCCAATGTAGTATGGGTTCTCAGGATGATCGCGGGAAATAAAGATATTGCCCGGATGCATGTCGGCGTGGAAAAAGTTATCGCGGAATACTTGGGTAAAAAATAGTTCAACACCCCGCTCAGCCAATAACTTAAAGTTGGTGCCTTGCGCTTTAAGTGCGGCAATATCCGAGACAGAAATACCGTAAATACGTTCCATCACCATCAGGCGTGGATAGCAAAACTCTTCATACACATAAGGCACATAGAGCGCATCTGAGTTGAGGAAGTTGTTGCGTAGCTTGACTGCGTTTAAGGCTTCGAGCTTAAGGTTTAACTCGCCTAAAATGGTCACGCGGTAATCTTCGATCACTTCAGCAGGGCGCAGTCGATTACCTTCACCGAGGAGGTATTCAATCAGTTTGGCAGTTTGCGACATCAACTGCAGATCGGCTTGAATCTTGGCTTCTACATTCGGGCGCAGCACCTTAAGTACGACGTCTTTACCGTTAGATTTGAGGGTCGCGGTATGCACCTGAGAAATAGAGGCTGAGGCCAGTGGTATTTCATTAAAGTCATCAAATAGGGATTCAATCGGCGCTTTTAGCTCAGCTTCAATCGCTTGGCGGGCAAGTGCACCATCAAAGGGCGGCACTTTGTCCTGTAGCATGGCCAATTCACTGGCCCATTCATCGCTGAGTAAATCGCGGCGGGTTGAGAGCATTTGCCCAAGCTTGATATAAACGGGGCCGAGTTCCTGCATCGCCAATTTTAAGCGTTCGCCACCGGGCTTATTTTTATGCTTATTGCGGATCCAAAATAGGCTGTTACGGGCGAGTTTAAAGTACCAAGGTGTCATCTTTGGCGGCAATACGTCATCTAACCCGTACTGAAGTAAGGTCTTAATGACGTGGTAACCGCGGCGGATACTGGCAAAGGTCATGGCTTAATTTGGTCTCTTAATTGGGCAATCCGTTGTTCAATCGCGCGAGTGTCGGCAACTAAATCATCCATTTGATCGCGAAAGTGCATTAACTCAATTGGGTGCGGTGCGAGGCGATACTCTTCAACTGCAAGTTGCCCTAAGTGGGAGCGGGTTTTACGCAACACTTCGAGTGCAAAGTCTTTTGCCTGATGGCTAGAACAGATGAGTTTGTGAGTGGGACCATCACCTAAATAACGGGATATTGGCTCGGCAAAGTCAAATTCGATACCGCGTAGATATTGGCTAAAGCTTTGTAATAAATTGAGATCGCCCTCAAGCTTGAGTTTATCTTGCTTGATTAGTTCAGTTAGGTTGGCGCCTTCGGACACGCGGTAAAGCGTCGTCGCATCGGCATGTAGACTGACATCGACATCGCCTTCATAGCGGCTCAGTACTTGGATCTCTTTGGCAAACACTAAATAGAATGGCCAGCTGAGCTGTGATAATTGGATACGAAACACTTTGCCATGCAACTGGCGCTGGCGCGAATAATCGTCGCCCGCTTGGGCCTGAAGTTTTTTCAGACCCGTTTCAATTGCGGCGCAGGCAAGCAGCACAACTTCTTGCGGCATCATTAGAATTTATAACCACGGTGCAATGCGACAATGCCGTCGGTCATGTTGGTGTAGTCGACTTGTTCAAAGCCTGCATCAACCATCATTTGTTTTAATGTGTCTTGATCTGGGTGCATGCGGATCGATTCAGCCAGATACTCGTAGCTGTCGGCATCTTTAGTGATGAGTTCACCCATCTTAGGTAAGACTTTGAAGCTATATAAATCATACACTTTACGCATAATTTCATGCTGAGGCTTAGAGAACTCTAGCACTAATAACTTGCCACCGGGCTTAAGCACGCGATTCATTGAACGCAGCGCCGCATCTTTATCGGTCACGTTACGCAGACCAAAGGCGATGGTAATGATGTCGAAGTGGTTATCGGGAAACGGCAGTGCTTCGGCGTTGGCTTGCACATAACTGACATTGTTGACTATGCCCTTGCCGCGCAACTTAGTGCGCCCGACTTTTAACATGGAATCGTTAATGTCAGCTAAAACTACTTCACCTTTATCACCCACTAAGTGAGAGAATTTTGCGGTTAAGTCACCTGTACCGCCGGCCAAATCGAGCACTTTCATGCCAGGGCGGGCGCCAGAGACTTCAATGGTGTAACGTTTCCAAAAACGGTGAATGCCGAAGGACATCACATCGTTCATTATGTCGTACTTAGCGGCAACAGAATGAAACACGCCGGCAACGAGTTCAGCCTTTTTATCGGCCTCTACGGTTTTGTAACCAAAGTGGGTACTTTTAGATTCGCCCTCAGACATCAATGTGTTCCTATTGTTTTGCAATGTATTAGTTGCGAGTGTAAGCCATCGCCTGCATTTGCTGAATCTTTGATCTATCACTCTGTGATCGAGCTAGTAAACTAACTGCAATGCCTTAGCTTGATGCACTCCTGAACAGTCGTAGGATTAAGTGCTTAGCGACCACGTAAAATGGACTGGCATTAGACCACAATATCAGGATTTGGTGAATAGCTTAGCGCCCAGTTGGGTGCAACTGGTGATATTCATTGTGCCAAAAATTGCATGCGAGCCTGCACATAAGCGTAGATAAGCTCGCTTAGGCTTTGGCCAACATCCCTAAAACCGGCTTCAATCCCAGCTTCGTGGCAACTTGGTGCAGCCTCGGCTAAATGCAAATAAGCACATGGGCAGTGGCGAGCGATATAACTGACATAATGCGCCGCATCGAGCAATGGCACACCTGCAGCGGTTGAAGCGCTACTGGGCATTTTAGCGATAGCATCTACGTCAAGTTCTAATCCTACGGGGAAACCTGTGTCATTAAGTTTGGCGGCGATTTCAAGTAAAGCTTGGCTAAGGCTGATTTCACGGCGCACCCAAATTTGTTGCAAGCTATGCCAAGTTCCCCCAAATTCGCTGAGTTGGCTTAGGTTTGCTTCGCTGTTTTTTAACTCGTGTAAACCCAGTACATGGTAGCAACCTAAGGCGCCGCGATCGGCTGCATAGCTAAAACCATTGCCGCTGTGGCGACCTTCGAGCAGGCGAAAATCCGAATGAGGATCGAGATTCACCGCCGCGACTTGGCGTTGGTAGTGGCCGTAGGTTGCCATCAACAAGCCATAGGCATTGTTGTGGCCGCCGCCGATGAGTATGGGTTCTAAACCCGCTTTTAAAATCGCACTGACGATGCGGATCACGCGCTCATCGAGTTGCTCCACCGCATCACGTAATTCATCTAGGGTGACGTTAGTGTCATCTGTTGTATTGCTCGTAGTTTGTTGCTGCAGATCGGCGGTGTTCACTTGGCCTAACACTAGGCATTCGGCGCCAGAAAGAAAACGATTCGATTGTAAATTGAGCCATTGGCGCATACTGGTTGTGAACGCATCGGTTGCACCGCCGCGGCCTAAATTGGCACGTGGGCCTATATCTTCGCCAACGCCGATAATGGCAAAGCATGCACCGTGGGCTTTTGCAGTTGCAAGTATGGTCTCTAACGTGTGTTCGTGATTGGCCAGATGGACGCATTGGCCTAGCTTAGTTTCGCCAGTTCTTGTGCTGACGAGTGAGGCGATATCGGTATGGGTAAAAGGAATAAATTCAGGCATAGATTGATATTCTTATTCGGCCAGAGTCGAGCTATTGTGGCCAGAGTAGGGCGAGGATTCAATGGGGAAACGCTGAAAATAGTGAATAAAAAAGCCAGCTTAGCTGGCTTTCTTGACTGAACAGTGAGATTACTCAATGTCGAGTGGTTCAGGTGATAAAATCACGCCTGTGTTATCAGCATAAATGTGATCGCCGGGTAAGAAAGTCACACCGCCAAAATTGACTGGAATTTCCACTTCGCCCACTGAATTGCCATCAGCACCCACTGGAATAGAGGCAAGGGCTTGAATACCAATGTCTAATTCTTCCAATGCATCCACATCGCGTACAGAACCGTAAACGATAATGCCTTCCCAGTTGTTGCTAACCGCAAGTTCAGCGATAGCACCATCGATCAGCGCACGGCGTAATGAGCCACCGCCATCAATGAGTAAGACTTTACCTTGGCCATCTTCTTGTAGGACTTCGGTAATTAGGCCGTTGTCTTCAAAGCACTTGATGGTGCTAATAGAACCGCCAAAAGAGCTACAACCACCGTAGTTACTGAACATGGGCTCGACTACATCTACGACATCTAAGTACATGTCACATAGTTCTGAGGTGTTGTATTCCATATTTACACTCCTATTGATCCGCGTTGCGTACAGTTTAGCGAGTTTACGCCAGTATAAAAGGGATTATTGAAAAGAAAAGTGTTATCAATCACGGTATTGTTGCCACTTGGCTGTTAACACATCTGTAGTAAATTTTCGTCACACTATAGAATTTATTCGGTAAAACTTGATATTGGTCATTAAATAACGGTTTTTTATTACAACTCTGTTGCGCACTTTGGTATTATATCTCAAGTTTAAATTAACTTACTTAACTTAATTTGCTTTAGGAGCATGGACCCCCCGTTACGCTTATGGACGGTAGAGGGCCTTCGAGAGGTGCCTATGGAAGCTGTAAATACGATTGAAATTATTGGTTATTTTGCCTCTATAATGGTGGCGATCTCTCTAATGATGAAGAATATCATTTGGTTGCGATGGTTGAATTTTGTAGGATGCACCCTGTTTGTGGTTTATGGGGTGTTTATTTCTGCTTGGCCTGTGGCCGGCATGAATGCGTTTGTTGCTTGTATTAATATTTACCATTTGACAAAAATTTACCGTGCTAAGGCAAATACTCCCGCCGCAGCCTAAGTTTTATTGGATTGTGTTGCTCTTGAGATTAACGTTTAGAGCAACACAATATTCTGTCTCAGTCCTATCGCTATTCCTAAATAAATCCCTTAGCCCCAGCATAACGTCCCTAGAATCCTTCTAGATCAAAACCTCAGCCATGCTTCTTGTCATAAAACCTTCGAGCAGATGTCACTTAGCCGTCACAGGTCTTTCTTAGTCTCAAGCTATCTAATAGTGCTTTAGCTAATGTGATTTAGGTTTAACTATTAGCAAACAGTAAATTAGTCGTGAGCAGTCAATAACGAATTCAATCGTGAATAGAGCTTTGGTGAGTCGGTTGGTTGCAGACTAAGCACTCTAAGCGTCGTCGAGAGAATGCACAGATTAACATCGCAGTAAAACTCGCTGGTATGCCAGCAAGGAGCCTGTTTTATGTTGAGTTACGTTGCAGACTTAGATAAGCGAATGTTTTGCCATATCGTGAGCTTCACCCAGCACCATGGTTTATATGCCCATGCAAAGCGGGTATCAGCGAGTGGCGATGGGCATGTGTATTTATATTTGTCTGTGGGTTTGATGCTGACGCACGCTCAAGGACAGGCTCTATTTAATTTGATGTTAGCGAGTTTTTTGGTTGAGTTACCTCTGTATTTACTATTGAAAAATAGTATTCGTCGCACACGGCCATGCCATGCATTAGTGGGATTTGAGAGTGGTTTTGAACCATCGGATCGCTTCAGCTTACCGTCTGGTCATACAGCCGCGGCCTTTGTGATGGCAACGAGCGTGGCGCAAATCTATCCAGCGGCGGCTCCTGTGGCGTATTTATGGGCTTTTAGCATAGGGGGCTCACGTATTGCACTTGGCGTGCATTATCCCTTAGATATTCTGGCGGGAGCCTCATTGGGGATTGGGTCGGTATTGCTGGTTCATCCAGTGATTTAATTCAAATATGCGCCTGTTAATCATTTCATTAGTGGGAATTCTCCTTCACTCATCAGTTTAAGGATACGTAATGCGAATACTCTACGGAGTTCAAGGCACAGGGAATGGCCACTTAAGTCGTGCACGCGTCATGGCTAAAGCATTGATGAAAAAAGATATTGAAGTGGACTTTCTATTTTCGGGGCGTAAGCCTGATCAGTTTTTCGATATGGAGTGCTTTGGTGATTATCGCGTTCAAGCGGGAATGACGTTTGCGACGCACTCCGGGCGCGTGAATGTGCCACAAACTGTCCGACAAAATTTGTCCTTGTCGTTATTTAAAGATATTAAAGCCTTAGATCTCAGTAGCTATGATTTAGTACTCAACGACTTTGAACCTGTGTCGGCTTGGGCTGCGCGGCGCCAAGGCGTGCCATCCATTGGGATTAGCCATCAGGCGGCGTTAACTCATCCGGTGCCAAAACTCGGTAGCACTTGGTTTAATGAGATGCTGCTCAATTATTTTGCACCAGTGGATGTGGCGCTGGGGTGTCATTGGCATCATTTTGGCTTCCCTATTTTGCCGCCTTTTGTCGAAGTGGATGCCAGCCCATTCGAACACACGCATCAGATTTTAGTTTATTTGCCTTTTGAAGATGCGGATATGATTGCTCATTTTCTGTCTCATTTTAGTGATTATCAGTTTTTGGTATATCACAGCCAACAACCTAAAGGCCAAGTTGCTGAGCACATTAAATGGCACGGTTTTAATCGTGAGGGGTTTAAGCAACATCTTGCCAGCTGCGGTGGTGTGATAGGCAATGCGGGCTTTGAGCTTGCCAGCGAAGCATTAACCTTAGGTAAAAAACTCTTAGTCAAACCACTGATTGGCCAGTTTGAGCAGTTATCGAACGTGGCGGCGTTACAACTTTTAGCGGCCGCAGATAGCATGATGAGTCTTGATGTGAACATAGTTAAGCGCTGGCTTAAAACGGCATCACCTAATCCAATTGCATATCCAAAGGTGGGGGATACGCTGGTTAAATGGATTAACGGCGGCGACTGGCACAATAGTCAGCCGCTGTGCCAAGAGTTATGGAGCCAAGTCACGCTTCCCGATACTTGGCGTTAAACAGCATTGCTGTTCAGATGAAAAGCAACTTAGGCACTAGCTGGGTTAATGGCGTTAGCGTATAATTTCGTCAATTTTGCTGTTAGTCCCTTTCAGCACGTCTATTTTGGCCTAGCCTGGCCGTTAATTATGTTGTTATAAATGAGCCTGAAAAAGTTTACTCAGTACAAGTTACTGTTTTTAATGTTGTTATTACTTTGCATCCTACTTCCTTTTATTCCAGATCAGGCTTACCACATCCCCGGCCCTGATATCGCTAAGCAAAATTTTCATGTGATTGAGTTTAATGATAAAGGTCAGCCCCACGACGAAAGGCAATGGCAAGGTTTAGAGACGCGAATTTTACATCCAGAGCCTGCACAGATCCCTGAATTATTGATTTTTGTTCATGGCTGGCATCATAGCGCCGAGCCTAAGGATGAAAACTTTATTGCCTTTGAGCAGTTTTATCAGCAAATGGCCGCGTCCGATACCCAGCGTAACTTGTTGGGTTTGTATGTTGGCTGGCGGGGCGATAAATATGATCCTTTTTGGATCGATGGCTCAGATGATGCAAAAAGTTGGATTGAACCCTTAGATTTTCCCACTATTTTACAGCGTAAACGGGTTGCTAAACGTATCGGGCAGTTAGGTCTATCACAGCTGCTGGATAAGCTTGATAGCTTAGTAACACAGCATAAACTGCTGCGGTACACTGTGATTGGCCATAGTCTTGGCGGTGCTGTTGTTTTGCATGCGAGTAAAGATCGCATCAAAGCCGCCATTGATAATCAGCAGGATAATCCTAATTTATTCTTACTGTTAAATCCTGCCGTACCTGCTAAAGAGTATCAGCCATTAGATACGTTGGTGAGCTTAGATAGACAAAAACCGAGTATGGTGGTGTTGCAATCGAAGGGGGATTTTGCAGTGAAAGAAGCCTTCAATTACATCAAGGACGGCGAGCGCGCTGTCGGGAACTCTTGGGCTATTACTCACGATATCGACAAATGCTCTGGTGGCAATTGCACCACGCCAATGAAGATGCCCTCGGCCTTGATGGCGCACGATCAAATCCCTGGCTGTATGATGACGCTGCCTCAATCAGGCTGGAAAATTCGTGCTCGCCTGCAGGCTCGTCGTACCGTGCAAACCTGCCCCGATGCCAATATGCAAGCCGTATGGGTACTGGCCGTGTCGGACGAAATCGTCTCTGGTCACAATGGCATTCTCACTCCAGAGCATGGTAAAGCCTTGTCTGAGGTGATGCGTATGATTGATTTATATCGAAATCAATTACCTAAACATGCGGTGGAAAGCCCTGCGAACCAAGATCTCGGCACCTTAGCGCCAGAGTCAGAAGCTGCAACATCTACCGAAGGTGAAACGCCTGTGCCACAAGAGCCAGTAATTATTGTTGAGCCTTTACCTGAAGAGCAAAGTTCACCGACACCTAAGGTTAATGCACCATTGCAGGAGCCAAACGTATCACAGGAACAAGATAAGCCTGCTGCGACTGAGGCGCCACCCGCACCAATTAAAGCGCCGGAATCAAAGCCTGAGGCTAAGCCAAACGACGGCGCAGAGCCTCAGCCTAAGATTGAAACTGAAGGTATAAAGTGATAGTTAGCTGTACGGAGTAAGTGATAGGCGATACATCTAGTGTTGTATCTCATTGAAAATAGATAATAAGCTGGTGAATAAACTTTATGAGTCAATATGAGAGCTGAGTTAAGAGCAAAAATCATCGCAGTTTGTCATAAAAAAATTGAGACTAAAGGCGACAAAGTCGGTGTCTCATTTTACGCTTTCTTTGCGAACAAAAATGATGATCCAGAGTTGCTTATGGAAGCGGCGACTTGGTGGATTCAAACTCATCGCTTAGACCATTTTGTTAAGGCTCATAAGGTGATAGAGATAATCCAAAAGGAATCGGAAGAATAGACTCTAAAGCTGTTACTACGGATTTTTGGTTTGCCACCTGCGCCAAGTAAAAGTGATTAGTGCGGCGAGTATCAGGCTGACCATGGCCCATGTGGGGTACTTATGCTGGTGGTAAAACGCCAGCATGGGAGCGATTTCATCGCGGATTAACACTGGGCCTAATCCAAAGAGCGTCACCCAAATGCTAGTGGCGAGAGCATTGCCAATCACAAATTGTTTTAGTGGCATTTTAGCGAGACCGCAGCCGATAAACATAAATTGTTTTAATCCCTCAACAAAACGACTCAACACTAAAGCGGCAATGCCATATTGACCGATAACGCCATGGATTTTGTCTTCCAATTGCGGCTTTATCCAACCTTTTTTGAGTAATACGTCGCCAAAGCGCCAGCCGATAAAATATCCTAAACAGTTACCGCAGAGTGCTCCGCAAGCAGCGACGATTAATACCAATGGCAGTGACATTTGCCCTGTAGCGGCTAATAAACTGGCGACAATTAATAAGGATTGTCCTGGCGCCGGAATGCCAAAACCCTCGACAGCAATCGCGACAAATAGCAGAACATAACCATATTGCTGCAGCCAAGGCGTGAGTTCTGTGATGATATGTTGTAGCGCTTCTGGCATAGATGAAAGTGATCAAATCAATGTGACGATAGGGTCATCATACTCGCCAACTTCTCTGGTTGGATAGATTTATGAGCAAAGTTTCATGCCCGTTTTCATTTGCAGTGATTAGCAGGGCTAAGGCACTGAGGATATCAATTTTGTCTTAAAAATATAAAAGGCCGAACTGAGTTCGGCCTTAATACGCTATTACTGTTGCGATTCGGCGACGATATTATGTCTAGGCGAATGCTGCTTGTAGCTGTGGTACAACTTGTTTCTTACGGCTTAATACGCCGTCTAACCACACTTTGCCATCAACGGTATCTTTACCATAGGCACGTTGGGTCAGCTCCGCATCGTCAGACACAATCAACAACTCTGAACCTTCTTTCATGATGTCAGTCAGCAGCAATAAAACGCTGTGGCGGTTACCTTCCACTTTGAGCGCTTTGATATCGGCTTCTAGCTCGGCCTTGATATCGTCAAATACTGACAGGTCGATCACTTCTAACTGGCCGATACCGACTAAGTTACCGTTCATGTTGAAGTCTTTAAAGTCGCGCATTACTAAGTCACGTGCTGGTGTGCCTTGCACGGCTGATTTCACTTTGAACATTTCCATGCCCAGTTCTTTGAAATCTTCAACTCCGGCGATTTCAGCTAATGCTTCAACGCAGCGAATGTCTGCAGTGGTGCAAGTCGGTGATTTGAAAATCACTGTATCGCTCAAAATAGCGCACATCATGATACCAGCGATATTTTTAGGGATAGCGACTTGGTAAAAGTCGAACATCATCTTGATCACTGTGTTGCTGCAACCCACTGGGCGGATCCAGCATTCTAGCGGTGTATCTGTGGTGAGATCGCCTAGCTTGTGGTGATCGACAATCCCGACGATAGTCGCTTGGGCGATATCATCCGGTGCTTGAGTCAGTTCTGAATGGTCAACGATATACACTTGCTCGCCAGCGTAGCTGGTTTTGTATTCCGGTGCTTCGAAGCCGAAACGTTCCAGAATAAAAGCGGTTTCGGGTGACAATTCACCTAAACGTGCGGCAATGGCTTCTTCACCGATTTGGTTTTTTAAATAGGCTAACGCGATAGCACCGCAGATTGAATCTGAATCGGGGATCTTGTGACCGACAACGTAAATGGGCATTTCAGGGACTCTCCTTTAAATTTGTGACAATTTTAGCAATATTTGGCTTTAATCGGAAATAGCCAAAGCGCATATCACTGCGCTCTTCAGTTGCTATTTCTCTAACAATCGAACGCTCAGGTTCGGCAAAGATGGCTTAAGGTTTAGATCTTCACTTTTATCACGACTTTACGCACCGCCGTGGCGATATCGCCTGTGCCGGGCATATGCATGTCACCGGGGAAAAATAACGCAAACATGCCTGCTTTGAGTTTGATATAAGAGGCATTGGCTTGGTTTGCCTCGTAATCAAACTCGGCGTAATCGTGTTTTTCAAAATAGGGTTTCGAGGGTGTTTGCTCCGCTAGTGGCAAGTAACCAAACTCTTCTTCACCGCTGAAAACATATTGCACATCGATATATTTTTGATGAACTTCAAAGGGTTCTGTCGACTTATGTTTGGTTTGATAGTCATTCACTATCACAAAAATATTGTCGCCATCGAGGGGATAATTACCTACGGGTAGCTGACTAAAGTCGGTTGTCGCTAGATGTTCTAATGCAGTCGCAAGCCGAGGGCTTAACGATTGATAAATATGGCGGTTTTTTAAGGTATCGACGATCATCGGTTACTCGACATGGCGGATGTGAATGAGTGAATTGTAAAGATTATAATCCGATCACCACAGTTAGGACATAAGCTTTGTCGATTGGAAGCAGGTCTAAACATGTCGGCATAAAAAACAGGCCATTGAATGGCCTGTTTCTACATCAAGTATTATTCAACTTAGCTAAAACGAGTTTAGTAAGTGTATTTGGCTTCTAAAAAGTAGTAGCCACCATTAAAGCCAAAGGGGGTATTGGTTAATGGGTATACAAAGATACCATTGAAGTTATTGTTATCTGGTCGTTTTTCTGGATACACATCAAACAAGTTTTGCACCCCAGCGGTAAAGCTTAGCGCATTGGTGGCGGCGTATCTTACCGACAGATCCATCACCCATTGATCGCTATAGTTTACATCGCCCGTTGAATAACCTTCACTATAGTCACCAAAGTAGTTTAAGCGGATATTGGTTTTAAAATCCCCGAGTTCATGGGTTAGCCCAATACTGCCCGTGTTATGCGGCGTAGCAGACGTCATGCGGGTTCTTTCTATACCATCAAAGAGTTTCTTTTCTAATCCGCCTAAAATAGATGGCAGATTGATGTCTTGGATCTCGGTTTTATTATAGGCATAGGCTAAATTCGCCTGTAAATCGCCCCAAGTGCCAATATCAATATCTTGGCTAACAACGAGATCGACCCCGCGAGTGCGGCTATCGACGGCATTGACGAAAAATCGTGCTGAATCGGCATTGGTGCCCGCAAGTGCCGCTGCAACCGCAGGGCTATCAGTCGCTCTTAGGGAGCCAGATAAGATGATGCGATCATCAATCTCTATTTGGTAAGTGTCGAGTGTTACCGCGAGGCCAGCGTTATTGGTATAAACAAGACCGAGACTAAATGATTGCGATATTTCAGGTTCTAGTTCGTTAATTCCAAGCGCCTTTGTCACTGGTGATAAGGTGTTGAAGGTGCCTGATTCAATAGGAACCAGTTGCCCCGTCACTGGATCGGGATTAAACAACGTCGAGATATTGCTGAAGTACAGTTGTTGTACGCTCGGCGCTCTAAAGCCTGTATTGATAGTGCCACGCAGGGCTAAGTTGTCGGTAAAATCGTAACGACCCGCGAGTTTCCAGCTCGTGTTGCCGCCAAAGTCAGAGTAGTTTTCGTAGCGTAGCGCTGCCGCCCAGTAAAACTCGTTGGTTAATTGGTTTTCAAGTTCGGCATAAATGCCTGTGTTATCGCGCGTTTCATCAACCTCAGACTCAGGGGTAAAACCGGTGAAGCCTTGGCTACCTGCCGCTTTGCCATTATAGCCACCATTGATATACGAATCTTCTTCTCCGGCTTCAATTTCATAGCCGTTTTGGCGCCATGAAACACCGGTCGCAAACAGAATTTCAGAATTGTTTATAAAGGCAAAATAACGGGAAATATCTAAATTGATATTGGCTTCACGGGTCGATAACGTTCCTGCGTCGAACTCAGTAGGAGTTTCAGGGCCTAAGGAAGCATTTAAGGTATTGACGATATTATAGTTAAATGAATTTTTACCATATCCTACTGAGGCATCAATGTCCCAGTCACTCAGGTTGAATTCATAGCCTAGGGTAAGAGATGAATCGATAATTTTGGGGTTAATTTGCGGTAAAAAACCGTCGGGATACACTTCGGGTAAGTTACGGGCATCGAGAGCTAAACGGTAAAAAGCACCCGATTTAGTTTCACGTTGGCTAATACCACCAAAGGCATACAGTTTTCCGTCGGTAGATATAGGCTGAGCCGCATTGATAAATAAACCGACATTATCATATTCGGCATCACCAACGTGGTGGCTCTTACGGTTAAATGTCGCTTCGCGCGGATCTGCTGAGCCATCTGCTAACTTAGGGTATTGCTGCCGTGGATCTAATCCTGCGCGGTTTGTGCTGTCTTTGTGATGCGCTTCTAGGGTTACATTCACAAAGCCATCATTGCTTAAACTGATCCCATGGTTAACGCCTACACGCCATTGCTCACCGTCACCTTGGTAGGTTTGTCCGGCTTGCGCCGAGACGCTTCCCCCTTGATCGCTGTCCTTGAGTACCACGTTAATCACGCCAGCAATCGCATCTGAACCGTATTGTGCCGAGGCTCCATCTCGGAGAATTTCAATGCGTTTTATCGCTGTCATTGGAATCGCATTTAAATCGACGTTAGAGGAGCCTTTTCCCATAGTGCCACTTAAATGTACTAGGGCAGAACCATGGCGACGCTTGCCATTTACGAGTACTAAGGTGTGGTCTGGCGACAGGCCACGTAAGCTCGCGGGGCGCACCGCATCTGAACCGTCAGTCACCGAGGAGAATGGGAAGCTATAGCTTGGCGCCGCAAATTGCAGCGCTTTAGCGGTTTCGGTCATACCTGTTGATTCGAGTTGTTCGGCAGTAATGATATCGACCGGCGCAACACTGTCAGTTGCCGTGCGTAGTGCTATGCGTGAGCCTATGATCTCGATTTTTTCGAAGCCTGTTTGTTGCTCTTCGGCTTGGACTGCTGGAATAACCAGTGTGGATGACACTGCCAATGCGATAACGGCTAGACGCATAAAAACCTCTCAATGATGTTTGTGACCCAATACTCGAACTTAGGTGTGCAGATAAAATAACAATCTGATGCCGAGAAGGTTATCACTGTAACAATTGTTACATTAAGACGTAAATATGCTAACTCAGAGCCTAGTGTTCTAAATAATATTTAAAATGCAGTTGAATATATTGATGAAAACCTCACTATCGACCTGCGTGCTTTTGAGGCTTTGTACGGCACAATACACGTTGTTGCCTGCACATTGCGACTGAGTTAAGTCGATGATATGAATTGTTTATTGACGTGCGCCATCGTGGTTTAATGCGTTATTTCGCTTTAATGGCATTGATTTGAAGGAACACAGAATTGTCAGCGTTACGATTTCTCGCAGGACCAACGGCATTTAACACCTTGGCAGAACAAGGCCTTAAAGCTGAGCATTTTACCCAGTTGCTTGCCGCCTCTGGTGGACCTAAGTGGCTTGGTATCGCTGGGTTAGATAAGTATCTGTTTGCTGATTTTTTCAAAGACAGGCAAACGCCTTTATATACATTAGGCGCTTCCTCTGGGGCTTGGCGTTTAGCGTGTTTGGCGCAGCAAGATCCCCTCATAGCCTATGGCCGCTTAGAGGATTTTTATATTGGTCAGCGTTACGACAATATGCCAACACCGCAGGAAGTCAGTGCGCAAGTTAAAGGCGTAGTGCAGGGCATTTTAGGGGCAAACGGTGGCAGGGAAATCGTTAATAACGCTCATATTCACAGTCATTTCGTCGTGTGCCGAGCTAAACATTTAAATCGTTTAACGGCAAAGCTTCCGCTTGCGGCGGGGCTGGCGATGACAGCGGCGACCAACTTAGTGAGCCGTCGGAGTTTAGGTTGGCATTTTGAGCGTGTGGTCTTTAGCCAACAAACTGCAGCATCTCCCTTTTTGCAACTCAACGATTTACCCAGTCAGCAGGTCGAATTAACTGAGGCTAATGTCGATGCTGTGATGTTAGCAACGGGGTCGATTCCTTTGTTGCTGGCCCCTGTGTCCCAAATTGAAGGCGTTGCCGATGGGCAGTATTACGATGGCGGCATTACCGACTATCATTTTGATTTGCCTTTATCCCGTGCTAAGGGGTTGACGCTGTATCCGCATTTTTATCCGACCATCAGCCCAGGATGGTTCGATAAATCCTTGAAGTGGCGCCAAGGTCGCGCTAATTATCACAATGCGCTAGTGTTGGCGCCATCGGCCGAATTTGTCGCTTCATTGCCCTTTGGCAAAATCCCCGACCGTGAAGATTTTAAGCAACTGGACACGGCGCAGCGGATGCAATATTGGCGCACGTCTGTGGCTTTGAGTGAACGTCTTGCAGAGGAGTTTGCCTCGGTTGTTGCGAGGGGAAATGTGCTGGATCGGCTAGAGCACCTCTAGGTTGAAGTGATTTGGTCTCGAAAACTGGGTTTGACATGACGTGGTCGAAATGCCCTGATTCAAAATAGCGAGGTCGCAAATTTCTTTGTGCGCTCAGCGGCTTTAGGAAGGAAATTCTTTCACCTGCTACACTCTACAATAATAGGAAATACGAATGCATTGAGTTCGTTTCCTTCTATTTTGGGCAGGAGGTTGCTATGCAAACACGAGAAATGGCGTTACTCATGCGCGATGCCTTGTTACTGCCACAGGGACGGGTGGAGGTTCGCGTGGTTGACCCAGGTCATCTGCGCATGGTGGCCGATGTATTCAAGGGAAAGTATGTGCTCGCCTTTGCCACCATTAGACCCAGTGGTAGTCCGCCCTGTTATCCCACTGCCACCCAATGTGACATTATCGATTTTAATCAGCTAGAAGATGATTCACTCAGCATAGTGCTCGAAGGGCGTCAACGCGTCAGCATCCTCTCAGCGGCGCAGGCCAAAGATAAGCTGTGGATGGCGCGTACTTTACCTTGCCGTAACTGGCAAGAAGAGCCGATTAAAGGTGAATTTGAGTTGATAAGCGCCGCATTAGAGCAATTTTATGAGGTGAATCCCGATCTGTTTGAGCTCTATTCTCAAGTGCATTTAGAAGACGCCGCTTGGGTGAGCCAACGCTGGCTCGAGGTTTTGCCTATGTATAACAAAGATAAATTAGTATTAGTGAATCAGCCAGATTGCCACAAAACCTTGGACTTCGTGCTGCAACTCATCAAGTCCCATGTGGACTGAAAAACCACAAAAAGGCTAGAATAGCGGCTTTCTATAGCCGCTTTTTTTGTGATATGACTGCATCTGCCCGCGCCGCCCAACCTTCTTACATAGTGCTTCCTGTGAATGTCACAGATAAACCCACAGTGTTTGCCTTTCTTGCACAACATTTTGCCCGTATAGGTGAAGATGTATGGCGTCAGCGGATCCTCGATGGAAAAGTGCATTGGCGGGATGGCTGTTTGATCGCATTGGACACTGAATATCGCCCTGCGGCGCGGGTGTATTACTACCGTGAAGTGCTGGTCGAAGCGAAAATTCCCTTTGAAGAACAGATCCTATTCCAAGATGACAATGTCATTTTGGCCTATAAGCCACACTTTTTACCTGTGACGCCAAGTGGCAACTATGTGAACGAATGTTTGGTGCATAGACTAAGATTGCGTACTGGCATTGATACTATCGCGCCCGCTCATAGGCTTGATCGTGAAACCGCTGGAGTGATCCTGATGACTGTCGCGCCTGAAACCCGCGCGCTCTATCATCAACTCTTTATTGACGATGCGATTCGTAAAGACTATCAAGCGATTGCCAAGTTGACTCCTGAGATTATTGAACAATATCAACAGGGCTGCTTAACTTTGCCATTGCACTGGACGGTAAAAAACCGCATGCAGCCGAGCGACCCGAGTTTTACCATGAAAATCGTGGAAGGCGAGGCGAATACCCATTCCGAAATCAGTTTGGTGGCCATAAAAGGCGATCTTGGTTTGTTCCACCTGAGCCCGATTACCGGCAAAACCCACCAGTTGCGGGTGCATATGCAAAGCTTAGGTATGCCATTGTTAAACGATAGATTTTATCCAAGCTTATTACCCAAAGGACCGGATAAATTTGAGGCACCCCTAAAATTGATGGCACAGCGTTTACGTTTTATTGACCCAGTGAGCGGGATGCACCACGACATGCAATGTCAAGGTTTTGAGTTTTAGTCAGCGGAAAGCATTATTTCCAGTCTGTTTAAAGGAAATAATCGGGTGCAATTGTGTGCTTGGCCCTGTGATGGTATGAATACAATCTGCAGTATCTGAGTCTCTGCCATAGGGAGCCATATTACGATTGTTTAAAGGAAGTCCATTATGACCAAATCTGCGATCTTCTCTATCTTGCTTTGCGCTGCAGTATTAGTGGGGGCCATGTATTTTGGTGACTGGACTAAGCAGCCTTATCTGAATGACATTGCCGCCGAGATCCGTAAGGCGAGTGCGGTGATTGAACCGAAGAAACCGAGTTCGTCTGGCACATCGACAGCAGAAGTCGATGCCCAGCGGGATCAAAGCCCTAAGATCATTTGGGATCAAATGGCGCATGAAAAACCGTCGAATAAGTCGCAGCCAGAAGCACTGATTTTCAATCAGGCTCAGCCAAAACCTGCCAAAACCGATGAGGCGCTATCCAAAAATACGCCCTTGATGGATTCTGGCTCTGGTGCCACTCAGCCTGAAACGGTTAAACATAATAAACCCGTTTAATCTGTTATTCCTGTTTGGGTGGTTCGAACAGGGTTTCGCTCATATCGCCATGTAAAACCGCAATTTTTGTTGGTGCACCATCATCAGCTAATTCCAACATACCTATTCCGCTTTTATTCACTAGACGTTTACTCGGCTCACCATTTGGTCGCCTGCCACGGAGTAACATACGTTTACGTTTTGTCAGCAAGTTAAGTGGTGAAAAGTGGCCGTAAAACCAGCCATTGAGTTTATCGAAAATCGGTAACAGCTTCTCGGGGAAGTGATTTTTAATACCGCTGCAGGTGATTTGGTAGATGTTAGGGCTACTGCGTCTAAAACGAATACTGATGTCGTAACTAAAGGAGTAATGCACATCGCCGGAGAGGATCACAAACTCCTCAGGGGTTTTACGGTGCATAAAAATACTCAGCAGTGCATTGGCGGCGCCCGGGTGGGCCATCCAGTTTTCGGCGTCTACTAACAGGGAACCACCGATCAGAGTGGCTGTACGCTGCACAGCTTCAATCAACTTGACCCCAAACATGGGCGCAGGTGAGACGATAATGACCTTAGACTGGCCGAGTAACTCTTGCTGCAAATCCATTAACGCCTCCCAATCCATCAAGCCGGAAGGTTTTGCGAGATTAGATTCACTGCGCCAGCGGCGGGTACGCGTGTCGAGCACGACCAGTTTGGGCGAGGACTCTAAGGTGTAATGCCACTGCTCAAATTTAAGTAATTCATCGATGAGCAGATCCTGACTTTCGCTTTCTTGTCGCGTAAAAAACGCATCGAGCAGCGGGCGGATATCGGCGGCAAATTTATCAGGCGCGTTGCCAAGTCCTTGGAATAAGGTGTAGCCGATTAAGGAATTACCAATAATGCGTTTCGAAAATGCGTGTTCGTAGGCCGCTTGTTCCCATTTAGCCGTCAGGTTCCAATCATCGGTGACGTCGTGGTCATCAAACATCATATAAACGGGAATGTGCGCCATAAAGCGCCTGACTTGCCCCAGCCCAGCTTTAAAGCCAAGCAAGTGTTGCCACTCATTTTGCCAGCGGGCGGTATTGGCGGGTGATAAGCCGTCGACATCCTTCGAGATATTCACTAATTCCCACAGTTCAGGTGACCAAGTGAGTAAATACAGGGCGATGATTTCATTTAGGCTGACCAAATGATTTACGGCGATGGAGGAGGTAAAAATGGGGTGATTGCGATACCAACGCCACAGCGCGGTTTTAGCCGGATATTGGGTATGAGGCAACAGGTTTTTATGCCGTTGATACAAATATGCGGGCTGATAATGAATGTCTTCACTAGTGGTGATGCTCGCGCCTTCAAATTGCTCATGTTTAAGACCAAGCAAATCGATGACTTGCCCTATGGCGCTTAACATAGGTCCCGCAACATCATCAATATAGACCTGATCACCACTCATTATGATAAGTGCAGGGCGATCATCCTCCGCACCCCTGTTGATTATCTTGGCTAAATGGGTATCGGCGGCGACCAGTGCATCGTCACTGTGGTGATGCGGATTGCGGCAGGAACCGTGGAATACTTGGGTTAATTCAGGGGTAAAACGTACACTTGGCGTCGACGCATCGCCGTAGTTTAGCTGGCTTATCGTGGCAAAAATATCACAATGCTGAGCGGTAGACACTTGGTAAGGTGTGACGATATTGGGCGCGAGCAACTCTGGGCGCGACAGTATTATTAGATATTGATGGGCATGTTGCCCGAGTGGCACATAGTGTAAATCGGCATCCTGCAACAGGTACTCTTGCTCACCAAGACGCAGCTTAAGTCCAGTTAATGGCTCACGACTTACAAACCACAGGGTAAAGTGTGAGGCATCGCAGTGGCGCAGCATGGGGCCAGCTAATATCAGAGGAAGTGTCGTACTCAAATTCTGCCTATGGGTATTTGGGTTAATCTTGCATGAGTTAACCCTAAGTAAGTTTGGTTTAGAAGAGTAAACAAGTGCGTTGAATATGAAAAGCTTTTAGAATTGTTAGCCATAAATATGCGTTGAAACTGAATGGGGCGATATGGCTAAGATTATGGTAACAGGCGCGACAGGGCTACTCGGCCGAGCAGTTGTAAAACAGCTTGAATTAACGGGACATGAGGTTATCGCCACAGGTTTTAGCCGCGCAAGTGAACGAGTGCATAAACTCGATCTTACCGCCCCTTTAGATGTCGAGGCATTTATCGCCCGCGAGCAACCGCAAGTGATAGTGCACTGCGCCGCCGAGCGTCGCCCCGATGTCTCCGAGCAAAATCCGCAGGCGGCATTGGCACTTAACTTAACCGCCAGCCAAGCCTTAGCTATGGCAGCTAAGGCCAATAATGCTTGGCTTATCTATATTTCCACTGACTATGTGTTCGATGGCACTCAACCTAAGTACGCTGAAGATGCAGCCACTCATCCGGTTAATTTTTATGGTGAATCTAAGCTAAAGGGCGAAGAGATAGTGCTAGACACTAGCGCTGATTTTGCCGTGCTACGCTTGCCAATCCTTTACGGCCAAGTAGAAAAGCTGAGTGAATCTGCTGTGCTAGTGCTGGTTAACCAATTGATTGAGCGTCGCGCTCAGGGTGTTGATCATTGGGCGATACGCAGTCCAACCTCGACCGCCGATATTGCCCAAGCCATAGACAAGATGATTGCACAGCATATTGAACATTCTACCATGCAGGGGATTTATCATTTTAGCGCCGCAGAGACTATGACTAAGTATCAGATGTTGTTGACCTTAGGAGAGATTTTACAACTCAGTACAGCGCACTTAACGCCTGAGTCGACGCCGACAGATAACGCCAAGCGGCCAAGGGACTGCACCTTAAGCTGTGCGCGTTTAGCTGCGCTGGGGATTAGTTCTGAAATCAATTTTGCCACTGGCGTGCGCCAAGCATTAGCACAATCGAGTGGTGCACTTGCCACGCTCGGACTCACTCTGTAGGAATCGCCATGGCTAAGATCTTAGGGACCAGTCTACAGGCTGCCGACCAAGTCGCATTACTGCGAACCTTAGGTTTGTTGCTGCAAATAGGCTTAACCACGTTTGCCGCCGATACTTTTGGTCTTAGCCTGCAAATGGAGCCGTTAGTGCATGTGTTAGTGCTAGAGGTGTTATACCTCTCGCTCACATTGGCGCTACGTAAACCCTTATTTGCTAAGGAGCGCGGCCTCTTTATTGCGCTCAGCTTAGACACATTATTTTGGATATCTTGGTTGCACTTTTCCGGCGGCGCGACCAATGCGTTTATCTCGTTATTACTGTTGCCGATTGCACTTGCGGCTGTGACTTTGCCAATCTGGGCGCCTTGGGCACTGACGGCTATTTCAACCTTTGCCTACAGCCTGATGATCTTTACTGTGCCCGAATCCCCCATGCAGCACCACGGTATGGACATGAGTTCCCACTATTTAGGCATGTGGTTCAACTTTGTGATTTCAGCTTTGGTGATGACAACCAGCGTAGCGTTAATCACTAAGCGTATGCGCCGCCAAGATGCGCAGTTAGCTTATATGCGCGAAGGGCAATTGCGTCAGGAGCAACTCTTAGCCCTAGGTACAGTATCGGCGCAGATGGCGCATCAATTGGCCACGCCGCTCTCGAGTCTGAGGTTATTACTCGATGAAGTAAAAGAAGACATGAGCGATACCTCGATAACGATTGTCGAGATGGAAACTGCGTTAGGTCGCTGTGAACATACGCTTGCCGAGCTGAGATTAGCGACGGAGTCGATCCGCGATCGCCGCCAGCGCCCACTAAAGATCATTGAGCTGGTGGACAGTTTAAAGCAAAAAACCTTGTTGTTAATGCCGCAAACTGAACTGAATTGGTTGATCACTTGTATGCCTGAACAACTGGCAGAGCAAAGTATTCTGACTGATATGAGTTTAACGCCAGCCCTCATGGCCTTGATTGAAAATGCTGCCCGTGCCAGCGCCGAAACCCTAGGTGCGCCGCAGGTGGATATCAGTTTAGATATAGCGCCAAACGAAGAGCAGATCTACTTGCAGATCCGCGATTATGGCACTGGTATCGCGCCCGATTTATTGCCACAGTTGGGCACCTTACTCATAGAAAGTCCCAAGGGTTTAGGTGTCGCTTTGCTACTCAGTCATGCCAGTTTAGAGCGTTTGGGCGCAGAGTTGATTTTGGCTAATCATCCCCAAGGTGGCACTGTGGCACAAATTCGTTTCACTATATTAAGGGAGCTGGCGTCGTCTGTATCGCACAAGACTAAGGTTAGTGACGAGGTAAGTTCATGAAACGTTTGTTGATTGTAGAGGATGACCTTTCCCTTGCGAGTATTTTAGGCCGCCGATTAACACGCCATGGCTTTGAATGCCGATTAACCCATGATGCCAGCGATGCTCTGCTGGTGGCGCGGGAGTTTCGTCCTAGCCATATTCTTTTAGATATGAAGCTTGCCGAAGCCAATGGCTTAGGGTTAATTGTGCCGCTGCGTCATCTGCTGCCCAAGGTGACTATGGTGTTACTCACCGGCTACGCCAGTATCGCTACAGCGGTGGAAGCGATTCGTCTCGGCGCCGATAATTATTTAGCTAAACCTGTGGATACCCAAACCTTGCTCGCCGCACTGGAAATAGATGGGCATTCCCATACTCTTCAAGAAGATGAAGTCGATGATTCGCCACTTAATCCTAAGCGTTTGGAGTGGGAGCATATTCAGCAAGTGCTCAATGCTAACCAAGGCAATGTGTCCGCCACGGCTCGCCAATTGGGAATGCATCGTCGGACGTTACAACGTAAATTGCTGAAGAAACCTGTGGGTGAAAGTGGACATTTGAAGTAACGATTCATCCACATGTGGGCAAGGGGCAACAGCTTAAGGCAAACCTGATGAGGTGCTGAGGCTGAGCCGTTTGACTATAAAAAATGCCACTCAAAAGGGCTGAGTGGCATTAACAAGAAAACGAGAAGTGAATCGATGAATTAGCGCTAGGATTTTACGCTAGCGCCATTGCACGATTAGGTTATGCGATTAAAAATTAACGGTTTCTTCGTTTGAGCAAGGGCCGTTAGTTTCACACACTTTATAGGTGAAGCTTGCGCCAGCTAGGTCAGTGAAGCGGTCAATAAACGATGAACTGCTTGAAGTACCAACCGCAACACCGTTACGGAAGATAGTATATTCATCAGCGTTGTGACCTTCCCATTCGAGTGCAACACGAATGCTGCCGCGACGAGATTTGTTCGCATTTTTTACTGCCATTTCTAATGCGACTTCAGGGACTTCAACCGCAAATTCTGCCGAAGTGCTTGCTGTTGCGCCATCGTTGTCAGTTACTGTCAGTGTGACTGTGTAGCTGCCTGACTCGGCATACTGATGATTGACACTCGCACCTGCGGCATTTGTACCATCACCAAAATCCCAGTTCCATGACGTCAGGTCGCCATCGCTGTCAGTACTGGTGCTTGTGAAGCTGCCGTTACCGTTAGCAAAGCTTGCAGTAAAGCCTGCGGTTGGAGCTTGGTTTGGAGTGTCATCGCCGTCATAAGCACCCACTAGGCTCACACCTGTGTAGCTGCTATAGCCGCTGACCATCACCCAATAAGTTCCCGTTTGAGCAGGATCAATAGCACAGCTTTCGGCATTACCTGACTTGTATGGACGGCAATCATAGCTGCTAGACGTCGGTGCTTGACCAAATTTAACATACATGTCCGCATCACCTGTGCCGCCTGACATATTGAAGCTCAGGTTAGTTGCACCGCTAGCGACATCGAGTTTGTAGTATTTTTTGCTACCTGACGCACCGGCTAAACCTGCCACAGCGACACCGTTTGCGAGCTCAGTGGCTTCTGGTGGTGGCGGTGGTGGTGGGGTTTCACAAGGTGTGATACCCACAGCGGCAAACGCAGTAACCACATCGTCAGCACTTAAGCCTAAGTCAGTTGCGGCCGATTTAACACCACAGGCGCCTTGCCAGAATAAGCTGTCCGCCGTCCAATATAATTGGTTAGCGACTACAAATGTTTGGAATGCTTTGCGCGTATCCCAACCCGGTAAGTTAGCTAAAGTGTAGAAAGCTTTATTGAATACACCTGAACTGTGGTGCACGTCGATGCCATCATAGTAATCGTCGATATGACCGATAGAGATACCGTCTAAGGTTGGATCTGCCATGTAGCGCAGTGCACCACTGCCTTTAAAGATATCGGCGCCGACTAACCAGTCGTTTGTGCCGTGCATGTAAAATTCAGCGGCTTCACCCGCCATATCTGAGAAGGCTTCGTTCATGCCGCCAGATTGATCTGCGTAAACCAGCCCTGAGTTTTGCTCAGTGAAACCGTGGCTCACTTCGTGTGCCGAGACATCTAAGCTCACTAATGGGTGGAAGGTAGTTGCGCCATCACCGAAGGTCATAGCGCTGCCGTCCCAGAAAGCGTTTTCGTAGTTGTTGCTGTAGTGAACTCGCATCGTTAACTGAAAGGTTAACGGTGCAGTGTTGTACCACTCGCTATACATCTTGTAGATCACGTTGCCGAAGTAGTGCGCATCGTTTAATGGCGAGTAAGCGCCGTTGATCTCTTTGACTGTATTGCGTGGGCAAGTATAAGAGAAGGGGGTGGCGCCTGAAGTGGCACCGTTTAGGTTAACGGTTTTCACGTTAGGTGAGTTCATGGTGCAAGTGTCACCGCTCACTTCAACGTCTAAGCTAGAAAAATCAGTACCGTATTCGTATTGGCCAGTCTTAATGTTACCGCCTGGACCTGTGCCCGTTGCAGCGTGATTAATCCCTTCCCAACGCTTGAGCACTTCACCAGAGTGCGCGTCAACCATAGTGAATGGACGGCTTGGCTCATCGCCATATACTACAAATGAGGTCACATAAACGAGGCGAGTTTTAGCGGCATCATCGAGGTAAAGCCATAATTTTGCTTGTTTGTTTTCAGCTTTTAGACCTGCAACGGCTTTGTCAGACTTGCCACGGATCGCAATATCTAACGCTTTATTAGCCGTTAAAGTGGGTTTGACAAAATCAGCCGACTTTTCAATATTTTTTAATACGCGGCCAGACATGTCGCTGTAAAAGCCCATGCTCGATTGTGACGTCGCAACAGAGAAACCATAAACCGGTACGTCATGGAAATATTGTTGTAAACGTTGTTTTTGCTTGCCTTGACCTAGGTTGAGTTTTTTCTCGACTTTGAGTTGGCTACCTGCGTCTAAGCTGAACTGAGACACTAAGTTATTGCTTGAAGACGCGCTTCTAAGAGTACCGACATCGACAACATCGGCAGCAAATGCGGATGTGCCTAAAGTGGCCGACACAGCAATGAAGAGTAGCGACAGTTTTTTGTTTAGCATCATGCTTGAAATCCTTTTTCCGTTTTGTAAATAACGTTGGAATGCCATACAGCTTAACTGGCTCGGGCGAGCGTTTTTTATTGTGATTTCTACAGGGTCGTCGGCATCCCTCTGCCATGGCCGCATAGAATGAGCTGTTTCTCAGGCGGGAATTCTCAGATTTTTATTCTGTGCAAAGCGTGAATAACCGCATGACTCTAGATGTTATTTAAATGTAAAAGTGTTAACAATCGTACAAAGGAACTATCTTCAACGTTCATTTAGACGCTTTTAAATCTGAATTAGGACTTTTGGGTAATAGCGATTTAGCCAAGCGGAAGGGTGATGCACTTGAGTGTTTTAAAATAATTTAATGATTTATTTCAATTGTTTATTTTTCAGTGTTCTTGAAAAGGCTTGATTAAGGATGGGGTGTGCGTTGGGGGCATAATCCTATCAAGGGGTTAAAACCCTCGGCTTTGATTTATTAATTTAGAAAGACTCCATCGGAGTTGCCGCTGCTTGACTTGCTCTTCAGCTTATTTCACCAAGGTAACTCTGTGCCATCGTAGGCAAAAAAACGCCCTGTTTGTGAGGGTGTAGCATTGGCAATGATGGGCAGTAAGCTGTTGGCGACATACTCAGGTGTAAACAGTTTGCCTTTGGGGACACTCTGTTGAAATGGCTGAGATAATAGCGTGTCTGTCGTGCCCGGATGCAGAGACAACACTACGCCGTGTTTCATGGTGCGTTGCCACTCAATCGACAGTGTTTTGAGAAACATATTCAGCGCGGCTTTTGAGGCGCGATAGCTGTACCAGCCCCCTAATTTATTATCGGTAATACTGCCGACTCTCGCCGATATCACCGCAAACCTTGCCGAGTGGCTTTGTGTTAATGCCTTAGCAAAGTGCTTTGCCAACATGATGCTGGGTAGGGTATTGAGCGTTAAATTGTGCTGGAAAAAGTCGATATCCAGTGACTGTAGGCTTTTTTCTGGCCCTTTATCTTGGGTGTGTAAGATGCCGACACAGTTAATAATCCAATCTAATTCAGTGAGCTGTTCGCTTAGCTGTTTAATCTCAGCTTCATTGGTCACATCTAATGCATGCCATTGGATTTTCTCCTGCCTGTCTTGGGGAAGATGATGCCTGTAGGTGGCGTGCACAGTGGCGTTGGGATAGCTTTCTTGAATTCGCTTAACCATGGCTCTGCCAATACCCCCTCTCCCGCCGACGATAAGTACTTTCATAGCAAACTCTCCCTATCCAAATATCTATATCAAACTCTTTATATCAATGAGTCACGCTTAGCATTACTCAGCTACAAACGGTTTAGGTGAACTAGGTTGTGCTCGGCTGTGGCTAATATGGCACTCCTTACGGACTCGTCCATTTTGTCCCAAGTCTGGTATAGCATGCCGATCCTAGGATTTTGTGACAATCGCGCGCGGTGTTTGTCCATAAAGCGCCAATAAAAGCTATTGAACGGGCAGGCGAGTGTGCCGCTGCGCTCTTTTATCTTGTAATGACACCCGCTGCAGTAATCACTCATTTTATTGATGTAGGAACCGCTGGCGGCGTAGGGTTTAGTGCCGATAATGCCGCCGTCGGAAAACAATGCCATGCCGCGAGTGTTGGGCATTTCAACCCATTCGATGGCGTCAACATACACGCCTAAATACCACTCATCGACTTGATTTGGATTGATTTCGGTTAATAAGCAGAAATTGCCGATCACCATTAAGCGCTGAATATGATGGGCGTAGGCAAAATCTAATGATTGGGATAAGGCTTGTCGCATGCAGCTCATCTGAGTGTCGCCATGCCAAAAATAATCGGGCAGTGTTCCATGGGCATCGAGCGCGTTAGTGCTGGCGTACTGTGGCATATTCGCCCAGTAAATGCCGCGAACGTATTCTCGCCAACCTAATATCTGCCGCACAAATCCTTCGACTTGGGCGATATCAATCTCAGCATTCGTTTGATAACTGTCGATGGCCGCATTGATGACTTCTAACGGGCTGATTAATTTACTGTTAAGGCTGAATGATAGTCGACTATGGTACAAGCTCCACTTGGCAGGATGTTGCGCTGTCATGGCATCTTGAAAACGGCCAAAGGAAGGCAAGCAAACCTGACAAAAATACGTTAATAATTCGAGGCTTTGCGCACGGTTTATCGGCCACAGCAATGGCGCATCAATACGACCCATGGTCGGAATTTGATGACGTTCAAGACGTGCGAGAATTTCCGTCACATCGAAGCTAAACATTAATGGCTCAGGCAAGACTTTTATATCTTGAGTTTTAAGTTTCTGACGGTTGCTGACATCAAAGTTCCATTGCCCGCCGAGTGGTTTTGCGTCTTGCATCAAGATGTTGTAACGCTTACGCATGCGGCGATAAAAGTGCTCCATCATAATGTGTTTGCCGACGGGGAACTGCGCATCGATTTCGTCAAAGGGCAAGATAAAGTGCTCTGTATCGACACAGTTCACCATGGCTGTGTTGAGCTTAAGCTGACTCAATTGCTCAAGTAGGCGGTATTCATCTGGCCTTTGGTATTCAAACTTGATCGCGCCAACCTGTGTTACCTGATGTTGAATCAGCGTCAGTAGATCGCTAAAGCCTTGGGTGTTATTGAAGGTGTCATCAAGGGTGAGATAGAGCACTTGATGCCCTTGCGTACGCAGCTCTTGGGCAAATTGCGCCATTGCCGCAAAGAAGGCACATATTTTTTGCACATGATGCGTTACATAAGTGTTTTCTTGGTGCAATTCTGCAATCACATACAGCACTTGCTCATCAACACGGTTAAACCAAGAATGCTGGGCATTGAGTTGATCACCTAAAATTAGTCTAACTGTATGGAATTGCTGTAATTGCATTAAGTGGACTCGTTGAATGACTTTCGCGGTTAAGCATTTCGCGATGGGATATTGCCGGACATTACGAATTGGGTTGCAGTGAGGATCACAAAGCAGGGTATTTGTCGTGATTTCGACAAGGAGGTTTATCTAAACTTGGTTTGATAGTTTTTAAAGCGAAGTCAAAGTCGGGGGCTTCATCCCTTGATTCTCAATCAAGAGCCCTTGCCGAACAACGTCGATGTCTAACTGCCAGTTCACAATCTTTGGCTCTCGTTCGTACCGCTGTTTTCGCAGCACTCACCCTAGCGAAGTTACATGCATTAACTCTTTATTTATAAGCAGGGCTTCGTGCTTATTCAAAATCGCTAACGCTTTCGGTGGTACATCCCTATTAATCAAATAAAGAATCCGAAAGCTAACTCGGCATCCATGTCTTGCTCACGCGATTTTCTTCAACGCCCTTCAGCAACTTCGCAGGGGAAGGTGAACTTCTGAAGTTTTAGGGTTGTTTGTTAGTATTTAAAAAGAGTACTAACACTCCATTTTTAAAATTTAACAATGGGAGTCTAAATAACAAGAGCTAATTCATATAATAAGGCTGGTGGAGCACGTTTTATATTACAAAAATGAGATTGGGTATCCTTAGATATAAAAACATCGGCCTAGACCGATGTTTTGGGGTTGTCTGATGCAATAAAATTCACATAAACAGTGAGATAGCTAACCACTAATCCCAATATACTGTATAGACATGATAGCCAGCATACGGCTTAGGGGATAGTTGATGTTCGCCATAGGGCCAGCCTGTCCCCATTCCATCTGCCGCGATTCCTTCAATCCATTCTTCCACTTCCGCCAGAAGCGCACAGGTAAGAATATGAATGTTCTCAGCTGCAGGCCATAGCTCATCATCCTCAAGTGCTTCGGACCATTCATCGTGCATCCCAACATAAACACCTTGCACATCTGACCTATGTTCGATTTCTTTCAAGCAACGATAGATTTCTTTGATGGATGGTCGACCATAACCCCAATTATTGGGTGCGATAGACTCTTCATCTTCGTTTTCTAAAAAGTACTCATTTAATGTCACTACCGGACAGTGCACTGGATCGGCGGTCGATAAGGCGCTTAATTTATTGAGTAATTCCGTTCTCGTTGTCACTGACAATACTCCATTTCTAAGATTTGTTTCCAGCGAAGGTTTAACTGTTTTATCACATATGCAGGACTAATAATAAATCTGGCCATCCATTTTAGAGCAACAATATAATGCACTTTCAGGTTGCCTACAAAGAAGCTGTTTTCAAGACACCCAGCTTAAATGGCGTGGTAGTTAACCTCCGACTATAAGCATTAAATAAGAAGGTTTATATGCCGCGTCCTCTCAGAACTTAATAAGCCTTGAAGACATTCCCTATTACCATTGCTATAGCCGCGTTGTGCGGCGTGCTTTTTTATGTGGCGATGATGCCTATTCTGGGAGAAATTATGACCATCGCTGTAGTTGGGTTGAGTCACTACTGTTTGAACTTGAAGCCGTTTTTGCTATCGATGTTGCAGCCTTTGCGGTGATGTCAAATCATCTACATGTGGTGCTGCCAGTCGATATCGACAGTACCAATCGTTGGACTGATCGCGAAGTACTTGAGCAGTGGCATAAGTTGTTTAAAGGCGATGAGTTAACGCAAAAATCCGTTCAAGGAGAGCTAGTTGAGGCGCATGAGGTCAACCGATTAAAGCATTCAATCGCAATTTATCGCAGGCGATTATGCGATATTTCATGCCTAAGTTTTCAAAAGAGCGCGATGTTTGAATGAGCTAATAGCAAGACAAGCAAATCAAGAAGATAACTGTACAGGTCGCTTTTAGGAGGGACGGTTTTAATCACAGGCCTTACTTGATGAAGTTGCTGATTTAAAATGGTAGGCCTGATAATTTTCATTTCATTATCCTTGACCATGTGATCGCGGTGTTCGCGCTTCCTTATGCTGCAAATGGCGTCATCGAGCGCTTAGGGATAACTCATTTTTAAATCAAAGTCGGCGAGTCACTGGCGTAATAGTCTTAATCGTTGAGTGCATTGCACGAAAAGTTATTATTTTATAGTATGTTACTCAATTTTGATGCGTCACTTAACGCAGCAGGAGCTTAGTTTGTATGCGGGAATATGATGGAATTGAAAAGCGTTACCAAAGACCTGATGCCGATTTAGCTAAAAGTTTGATGATTATCGAAAATTTATTGGGTTTTACGCCGCTAGAGGATAGGTTGGAATTTGATTTGTCTTTTTGGGCTGGCGGCTCAGGTGTATTCGATAAGTTGGCGGTTTCATGTTCTGTGACTCCCGAGCAAATGGCACTCGCTCAAGATAAATTGAGACTCTATTCCCCAGAGGCAGCGATAGCATTGGATGAATGGCGTGATGATTTTATTTGGTTAGTGGAGGATGAAGACGTTTGTACCGATGTGTTGGTTAGGTCGGCGCATTTTATTAATCAGAATAAAGCGCCATTTCAAGATGTTTGTCTTAAAACGCAATCCATTTATTTCGCTTACATGAGTGATGTGAATGGCTGGACTGCGGTATGGGGTCAGCAAGATAGGCTCAATTATGCTTATTTCTGCCAAGGATAGCCTTTATCTGTAAGTGATTACCGACAATCGCCAGTTAAGTCTTATTTACCAGTCCGTAATCAAGGGCGTAGCTTTCAAGCTTGGCATCGAGATCATCTAGATCTTTATAAAACTCGTCATCGAGCTTATCAAGTACGCTGTACAGGTCTTGGTTATCGGTGGCGGCTAAATGACGATCTCTGTCTATTGGTACTGGCTTTTCGCCAAACACGGCCTGTTTTGCTTGGTGCAATAAGTTTAACGAGTGGCTTGCTCCCATTTGGATAAGTCCACGTTCGGCGAAGGCGTAATGCTCACCTGAAGAGTTGTCGAAATACTGAATAAATCCACCATTATAGACTTCGCCAGATAAGCAGTTCACCGCATAGTAGTTTTGTTCCTCTGGTCTAAGCGTATAAAAACCTTGATCTTTGTTATGTACCCTTACAACAAGATCTCGCCAAAAGGCTCGAAAGGGACAGGTTTTATCGAGTTCACGCTCTTGTTGGTAGTATTCCTTCGCACGCTCGAGGTTTGCACGTATGCCATTTTTGCAGGGCATGCATAAACCCTCATTTTTCTCGGCGGTACTCGGAAGGATTAAGGTGTTACATTCTTGGCAGGGGATTTTTTCCGACATGGTCTTTCCTTTGATACTCAAGTCAGTAAGAGAACTCACAGCTTCACAAGCTACCCATTGTTAAATTCTCTGTTTCTAGAGTTTACATTCCACAATTAAGCGTCTATTTACCTAACGTACTAGTTGTACTTTATATTCATCGCAATCAGCGGTTCGCGTGAGGCTTTTTCTGCGCGTAGGCGGGCGAGGTATTTTTCCCATAGATCCACTTGGTGGGTGGCGAGATCGTAGAGGACTTTCCACGAGAATAGGCCTGTGTCGTGGCCGTCATCGAAGACGATTTTCACTGCGTAGTTGCCGACGGGTTCAATGGCGCTGATGTTGACGTTTTTCTTGTGGGTGACCAGCTTTGGATTACCGTGACCATGCACTTCGGCCGAGGGCGAGTAGACTCTGAGCATCTCGCAGCTGAGCTGATATTGCTCACCATTATCGAAACTGATTTCTAGAATGCGCGATTTACGTTTCAGTTTAAGATCGGTGACATTGGGCGTTGCTGTGGTCATAGGTTGGCTACCAAGAAAATGCTAAGGATAGGATAACGACTCATTAAAATAACACCTGACTAATGTAACCACTCGCGGCCAAGGATACAAAGGGTAAGCGAGAGCCTTGGTCAGGCTTTTTCGTTTAAGTCACACTTTTGCATTTGAGTCGTTTACCGCCAAGTCGTTTGAGCTTGGCGGTGAACGGTTTAGTACTAGAGGATAAAGCGGCTGAGATCTTCGTCTTGGACTAAGTTGTCTAAGTGGGCGCTGACATAGTCGGCGTCGATAACAAAGGCGGAGCCCGATTTTTCCGATGCCTCGTAGGAGATATCTTCCATCAGCCTTTCCATCACAGTGTGTAAACGACGGGCGCCGATGTTTTCGGTGCGCTCGTTCACTTGCCATGCGGCTTTCGCAATGCTGTCGATACCCGATTCGCTGAATTCAACTTTCACGCCTTCTGTGCCCATCAGCGCGATATATTGCTCGGTGAGCGAGGCGTGTGGCTCGGTTAAAATGCGTTTAAAATCATTGGCTGATAGCGCATCTAACTCGACACGGATCGGTAAACGACCCTGTAATTCAGGAATTAAATCCGATGGTTTAGACATCTGGAATGCACCAGAGGCGATAAACAGTATGTGGTCGGTTTTTACCATGCCGTGTTTTGTGGTGACAGTGCAGCCTTCGATCAGCGGCAGTAAGTCACGTTGTACGCCTTCACGGGAAACGTCGGGGCCTGAGGTTTCGCCGCGCTTACAGATTTTGTCGATTTCGTCGAGGAACACTATGCCGTGTTGCTCAACCATTTCAATGGCTTGTTCTTTTAAATCTTCTTGATTGACCAGTTTGGCCGCTTCTTCTTCGATCAATAGCTTAAAGGCTTCTTTGATCTTCATCTTGCGACGTTTTGCTGGTGCTTGGCCCATGTTTTTAAACAGACTTTGCAGCTGGTTGGTCATTTCTTCCATGCCTGGAGGCGACATGATTTCAACACCAATTTGCGGTTGGGCCACATCGATATCGATTTCTTTATCGTCTAATTGGCCTTCGCGTAGCTTTTTGCGGAAGACTTGACGGGTATTTGAGTTGGAATCGGTTTCAGTGCTTTCCCAGTCGTTTTTCGGCTTAGGCAACAGGGCATCGAGAATGCGCTCTTCGGCATTTTCTTCGGCGCGTTGGCGACATTTGCCCATTTGCTGTTCACGGGTCAGCTTGATGGCTATATCGGTCAAGTCGCGGATGATTTGCTCGACTTCCTTACCGACATAACCCACTTCTGTGTATTTAGTCGCTTCGACCTTGATAAAAGGCGCGTTCGCCAGTTTGGCTAAACGGCGGGCAATTTCAGTTTTACCCACACCCGTTGGGCCAATCATTAGGATGTTTTTTGGGGTGACTTCTTGACGGAAGTCGGCGTCCAGTTGCATGCGGCGCCAGCGGTTACGCAGGGCGACAGCAACAGAACGTTTGGCCTTTTGTTGGCCAATAATGTGTGCATCCAGCTCGTGGACAATCTCACGGGGGGTCATTTCAGACATAATATTCCTCACGGGCTGTTTAGTAATTGAGTTCTTCAATCGTTTTGAATTGATTGGTAAATACGCAAATATCGCCCGCAATTGTTAAGGACTTTTCAGCAATTTCTAGCGCAGACAATTCGGTATTTTGCAGTAGGGCGAGCGCCGCAGCTTGGGCATAGTTGCCGCCTGAACCTATGGCAACTAAGTCATATTCTGGCTGTACGACATCACCGTTACCTGTGATGATCAGCGAGGCTTCGGCATCCGCAACAACGAGCATGGCTTCGAGTTTGCGCAGCATACGGTCGGTACGCCAATCTTTGGCAAGCTCAACGGCCGAGCGCAGTAAATGGCCTTGGTGCATTTCGAGTTTGGCCTCAAAACGCTCGAATAGGGTGAAAGCATCGGCGGTGCCGCCTGCAAAACCTGCCAGTACCTTGTTGTGATATAAGCGACGCACTTTTTTGGCGTTACCTTTCATTACGGTATTGCCTAGGGAGACTTGGCCATCGCCGGCGATGACAACTTGATTATTACGGCGTACTGATACGATAGTGGTCACAATGAATCCTCTTCTCTGGCCCGCAATGACAAATCATGCGGTGGATGATGCAGTAGATATGGGGATAGATGACAATAATTCAAGTTATAGCGAGAAAAGCCAAAGGAGTTTGCGAACTTTCGCGCTCCTTTAGCAATAAAAATAAGCGCTTATTGGGAAAGTGTGGATCGACCTACAATAGTGCGGCCATCGAAGGGATAGTATTTTAAATCCCAGTTTTCACTGCCTAAACGACGATCATCTGAGACATAATTGAAATAGCAAAAGGTATTTGGATTAGTTATTGGGCCGCCACTGTACCAATAAACAATGTCAGTGTTGGGCACTTGCTGCCAGTCGAAGTGATTAGCTAGGACAAATTCATTGTTTCCAATTAGGTTGTGCCATAGCTCACCGCAAAACTCGCCCTGTAATTGGGTTCCTGCATTACTGCTACTTGCTGTATCGATACCGAGTGGAAATCCAGTGGAGGTTGAATCTATTTTTCCATCACCATAACAGGCGAGATCTTGGATATAACCAGAGTGACCGCCCGCAAGCCAACAACTGTGGTAAAGCTTAACACCAGAGGTAAAGGCCGCAAATGCGGTTTTGGCTCTGGCATCGTGAGCATCTTGGCCTAGGTTTAAAAACCGTGGTGCTGCGACCACGGCCAAGATCCCAAGGATGATAATGACCACAACCAGTTCTATTAATGTAAAACCCTTCGATGACTGCAAACGACTCATATTGCTCACCTATCTGTTAGAGGGGGATATTCTAACGGAACTTCGATTCGCAATCAGTAAGTCATTGATAGTATTTATTTGTTTAACATTCTGTTTAACGTTTTGGTTACATGAACTCAAATAGAAGCGGGCAAGCCGCAAAATGGCAAGCCATCACTTCATCTTTCAATGCCATCTGCCGAATGTAAACGACTTATAAAGCGGTTTCGTCTATGACGCGGTAGCGGGTTTGTACATAGCCATTGTCGTATTGCTGTGTGTGGATGGGCATTAATTGTATGGCTTGGGGGACGTCACTAAAGAGGGGAATGCCTTTACCCAGTAAAGTGGGGATACGAGTGAGCGTGAGCTCCTGAATTAGCCCCGCCGCTAAAAAACCTTGGATCGTTTGTCCACCATCGATATAGAGATGCTTAAAGCCACGGGTTTTGAGTTGTTCGCTAATGCTTGCTGCATCGCCATTAAGCACTTGTACGTGCTCACTTAACGCCGACGGCACAGTTACACCGCTGCGGCTTAATACAAACACTGGGATATTTACATAAGGCCAATCACAATCGAAGGAGAGGACTTTTTCAAAGCTTTTACGTCCCATCACTATCGCATCGACAGTGTCGATAAAAGCATGGTAACCAAAATCTTCATCGGGATTTGTACTGGGATGCTGGTTTAAAAAGTCGATATCCCCATCGGGCGTTGCGATATAGCCGTCGAGGGTCGCGGCAATAAAAACGGAGGCTTTCATTCATCTTCCTTAAAGCTATTTTCGCGCGTGTTTCTCTAGTGATTCTTTTAGTGCTTGTTGCTGAGCGAGGCAGTCCTGTTTTGCTTTGCCCGACATATCGTTACACGTTTGACCTTTATCTGGGCCTTCCAATATGGCGGCTGCAACATAAACAGCGGCATCGGCTGCATTGCATTCTTGTTTGCTGTAGGGGGAATTTGTATCACATTTTGAATTAAGCGGCCCAACGCAGCCACTCATGCATGTCAAGGCTAATGCGCTAAAACTGAGTAATATTAAAGGCTTGAACATTCGCTCTTCCATGATTCTTGTTATTTAAGACGGTTGGAAAGTATATAACTGCTTTGCAGGCTGAGCGAGAACTGGATCGTTTCATTTCCACTTTGGTTGTTATCTCGGAGTAAGGCATTCGCGGGTGGGAGAAAAAATCCCCGAGGGCATAGTTACCCTCGGGTGGAGGTTCAAAAAGCAGTGGATTTCTTGAGCGCCTGCGGGGCACAAAGGAAGGAACCTATGGCGTGATTGTGCGGGCTGATACGATATTTAACAAAGCCAAATGCACAAACTGCGACAGCTTGTCGCAGGTAGAATGAATTTGTTATGCAGTAAGCCCACCTTACAGGGTAAATCTATATTGCAAAGTGAAGCTTCACACCTGCGGTATTGCTTCACTTCGTTATATGTTTTCTTCTTGCTAATGTGTGAGGCTGTGTATACGTTTAGGTATTTGTTTTTAAAAGGCAAATCGCAGCTGGTACACTGTCGATTCCACATTCCTCTAATGTTTTGCTCATACTTTGTACAAATTCAATTTTATGCTGCCTAACGACTTGATAAAGCTGAAAACACATCACGATATCACTTTCAGATAGTCCTTTATTTTTAAAGGCCATAGCAGATAAATAGCTGCGGATCATAAAACAATCGAGTACGAGTAAACGGAATGCTTCCCAAGATAATTGCTGTGAGTCTAGTAAGGGGAAATGGTAGTGGTAAATTGAATACAAAATATATCGTTCAAAAAGTTCCGTATGGTTAACCAATGCGGGTACTGCATGCTCAGCCCATGCTTGATTCAACGCATCAATTTGATAGTTATTTTCTTCATTACACAGTGCAGCAACAGCCTGATTTAATGAAGTAAATCTTGCGCGTACACCTCTGGAATGAGTTTTACACAACTCATTATGGACAGCAATAAAAGCGTGCATCTGCGGCTGTGGGGAATAAGGTAAGTTTTTATATTGCTCTCCCAATGCGCCTGACTGTGCATACAATTTTAGTTGTTGTAAGCGCTTATCTAGTTCTTCTATTGGTAAGATATTTTGACGAACTTGGTCACTGACCTTGATTAATAGCCCTATGGCTAGCAGTGCTTGTTGCCAACCACCTCCCAAATTCAATAATAGGTCCAGACTGTATTCATGGGTTTTCTCTAGCCATGTAGGACTTGGCGTTGAAGGCTGTTTTATGCCACTTATATTGGAATCAAATTGGAAAGCATTAGGATTAAATAACACTGAGCGAGCGACTTCTGGGCAAGATAGATAGAGGCTTTCGTATTTATTACCGCCAATGACTTTGTGGATCCTTGGATAAGTTTTACATGTATGACTTAAGGCCTGTTCACCCGCTTTTGCATGGATATCACAAAGCTTATGTTCGTTAACAAATGGACATGCACCTTGCGCATTAAGTCTAATGTCGGCCCAATCGCTTGTACTTTTCTTTGTTTCAATAAATGCTGTCTTCGATGTTGTAGCGAGCAGTGGGTGTTTAATCGTGTTTTTATAGCTCTTTTTATCAAATGATATTCGCCAATCGTAACAGCAACTGTCTTCACATTCAGGTCCAACACATTGGAATTGAGTGACATAACCGGGTTTTATTATGAGGTTGTCCATCGGTAATTTCGTCAAATTTACAGTAATTTAGGACAAAGGTAACAAATCAAACTGCCTTATTCCAGTTTTGTTAAATGACGATTAGATATCAGCTAATTTAGGTAAAATTAATATTTAACTCTTCTCAGCTAGTGCGCTAGACGTTTTTTGATTAGAACTTGTACGCTTATTAGAATGCCATTTATTTCGCACTGCATATTGGTTCATTATTTATAAAACAGAATGTAGATTGCCTAAGTGTTGCACTAGCTCTGCCATATTATTCACTTCGAGTTTCTTCATGATTTTTGCGCGGTGCACTTCAATCGTGCGCAAGGATAAAAACATCGCCTCCGAGATTTGCTTGTTAGTCATTCCTTGGATCACATGGGCTAACACTTGCTGTTCGCGCTCGGTCAGTTGGTCAAACTTATGCTGCAGACTTTGCTGCTCGAAGGCCGCTTGGCTTTCACGCTGTGCTTTTTCTATCGCTTGTACTAATGCCTTACCCGATACGGGTTTTTGAAAAAAGTCGCAGGCTCCCTTACGAAATGCGCTGAGTGCCATAGGTAAATCGCCGTGGCCAGTGAGAAATATCACGCCTAGCGGGCTGTGGGTTTCGATCAGTTTTTGCTGCACTTCTTGGCCGGTGATTTCTGGCATTCGACTATCTAAAATCACGCAGCCCGCCTGCGATAATGCACAGTGCGCAAGGAAGTCGCGGCCGCTGTTGAAGGTTTGCACTTGATAGCCAAATTGTCCGAGCATAAAGCCCAGTGAATCCAGAATCGCTTCATCGTCATCGACTAGATAGAGTGGCAATTTTATCGACATGGTGTTCCTTGTAGGGCGGTAAGCATGCTATCAGCTTAAGCTGGGTGCGGAGTGCGCTCAATTTTAAGCCTAGGTCTTGGGAGGTGCATCACTAAATTAGCCAATCCCCTCTGGGCATAAACCAGAGTTTGGCGGCATTTCACAGCTTGATTTTTATCTGCGAGCTAAAGTCGTTCCATGACAATGGCATATAAGAGTGGGTAATAGAGGCGATGACGATTGACTCTTGGTGTAAAGCGATATTGATGGGATTCTTGCTGAGTGTCATTGGGCTTAATCCGTCCAATGCCAGCGAAGTGACAGAAGTGAACCATTTTAGAGTCGGAGTGCTGGCAAATCATGGCGTGTTACAGGCCAAGCAGCGTTGGCAACCTATGATGGATTACCTCAGTGAGCAAGTGCCTAATAGTCATTTTGAAGTCGTGCCTGTGGATTTTAATGGCATGCGTAGTCAGTTACTTGAGCATGATTTGCAGTTTATCGTCACTAACCCTGGGCAATATCTGCATCTAAGTAACAACTTCCCGCTGTCTTGGCTTGCGACAATGAAGAGCCGTAAGCATCAAGGCAGCACTTTTACCATAGGCGCGACCATTATTGTCCGCGCCGACAGCCCTATCCGTACCTTGCAGGATTTGCGCGGGCGCAATGTGGTCGCCAGTGATCCGCAGGCTTTGGGGGGGTATCAAGCGGCAATGGGGTTACTGCATAAAATGGGGTTTTTACCCGAACAATTTTTTGGGCAAGTGCGCTTCCTCGGGTTCCCGTTAGAACCGCTTATCTATCAAGTCAGAGATGGCAGTGCCGACGCCGCAATAGCGCCTTTTTGTACCTTAGAGGAAATGATCGCAACGGGTCTTGTTAATCAGGTCGATTATCGGGTTATCCATCCTGCCACGCCTGCAGGATATGATTGCGAGGTGAGCACTCAGTTATACCCAAACTGGTCATTCGCTGCGGCGGATACGGTTTCTCCTAAGTTGACGATGGCGATTACCCGTGCCTTATTCGATTTACCCGCCGATCATATTGCAGCAATTACCGCCGATACTTTGGGCTGGACTGCGCCCGTAAGCCAGTTAAAAGTGATTGAGTTATTTAAAGAATTACAACTACAGGGAGCATCACCACCACTTTATCAAACCGTATACAAATGGATGGCAAAAAATAAAGAATGGGGTGGTGCACTGTTGTTAATTTTCATTATTTCCACCATTTATCACCTGTGGCTTGAATATAAGTTTCGCCAGAAAAGTGAGTTTTTAGTTAGCACTGAGCGTCAATTAAAGGACAAGGCACTGCAGCTTGAGCGACTGCAAAGTGCGGCGATTCTTGGGGAAATAGGTGCAGGACTTGCCCATGAACTCAATCAACCCATAGCCGCCATTACCCAATACAGCGAAGGTGCCATGCTGCAACTGGAAAGGCTTGGGCAAGATAATCCGGAACTCTATGATGTACTCGGTAAAATTAATGCGCAGTCGATTCGCGCCGGAGCGGTTGTGCATCGTATTCGCGGTTTACTCAAGCGGCGTCAGGCCAAGACCGAACCTTTAGATATAGTGCCAGTGGTGAAAGAAGCTTTAGCTCTGTTGCGGCGCGAGCTAGACCGAGCGAATGTGCAAGTGAATGTGCGAGTGCAGGGTGAGCCCTTTGAACTGATGGGCGATAGCGTTGGTTTAAGTCAAATGTGGGTCAATTTAGTAAAAAATAGCTTAGATGCGTTAGAAACCTGCGGCGATAATCGTGTGCGTCAATTATGGATCGATATCTATTATCATCCTAATGAAATCAAAGTGTTAGTTATTGATAATGGCGAAGGGCTACAGGGGCAGGCGAGTGAGTTGATGGCATCTTTTGCCTCAACCAAAGATGCGGGATTAGGGCTTGGCTTAGCCATCTGTAAGGATGTGGTTACCCGCCATCACGGCAGCATTCAAATCGAAAACTGTCAGCAATCCACGCAAGCTTTACTGCCTTGGCAACAGGGCTGTGTGGTGACAGTCGTACTTCCCAAGGGATAGGGTTATACACTTATGAGTAACCCTTAATGTGCGCATTAGCGGAGCATCCGATAGCCTTTATTGGTTAGCGGTTAATATTAATAAAAGCATCATTTTCATAATAATATTTTGCTGCACTAATTAATTCATTTAGCCCCGCTTCAGAATTTTGTTGCAGCAAATTATTCTTAATACTTTGCAAATCTGACACACTTAAGAAGCTTTTATAACCAATAGATGTTGGGTAAATTGGTTCATCATCACTACCACGATCTTCTTCTGTGTCATCGTCAAGTACAAGACATAATATCGAGTCATTAATTTCTTTATTAGAAGGTATATATACATCCCACTTCCAATCTAAAGATTCAATATTATCCAACATGTTCTTGAGAGTTAATTCTAAACGCATTACGCACCTTTTGTGATACAGCTAGTCATTCCCGCGCCTTATTTGCGGTTAGTTTTGGGATGGAAAAGCCTTCGCTTGATCTCTGATCCACTTCATTCATAACTGTAGATATTTACCAAAATATTCATCGACAGTTTTATGGCAGTATTTATCTTCACCTCGCCAATACTCAGCGAACACCCAGTCATTTTTGCCTTTAGAAGGGCGATTGTAGCTCCTTGGTCGTAACACTCCAATACTGGCTAAAATCTCTATTAATACCTGCCTTTCTGCTTTACTGGACTTTACGACCTTAGCCAATCTTTTTTCAAGGGCACTGGGATAATCAGTAGATTCCGAACTTTCGATAGTGTTTAATATTTCTTTGAAACAATTTAAGTCTTCATCAGTTGGGTCAGGGATATCCGTATTTATAAATTGGTTTAAGTCAAAATATGTATATAAAATATCGCCATGACGGACACCACCCCATTTGATACGCTCGAAATTCAATACGTTTATATCTGTGTTGTTATAGTTGTGACTGCCCCTTATCCCGTATTTGCTGTCTCGGCATACACCGCAGGTGTAGGAGTGTGAAGTTGGTTTTCCGTCGGAATATGAAGTGCCGGATATAACGGGTGTATATTTATGCTCTGGGATATTTTTGGCAATTGAATAGGATGATAAAGAAGATCTTAAGTCTAAGCGGCGAGTTGTCAGGCTACTTAAAAAACCTTTAGCAATTTGTGCTCTGGATATTGTTTTTACTATTTTTGCAATGGTATCTATGCAGTCATCATGAGAAATCGAAATCGGATCAAACATCAATCCTTGTGACTTTGCGTACTCAAAATCTCCATCAGATAAGAGTCTATCTTTTGAGTCTATCCATCCATTTTTCCAGTAGGTGGAGAATAATATTTTCTTCGCTTTCTTATCCATATTCGAATTAATGCTTTCACTTAACGTCTGAGTATTAATGTGTAGCGTTGTTTGCGAGACATAAATCACTTGTTCGACTTGGCTACTACGACGATGTTAATTGGTGTGAATGATGCTATAGGAATTTGTTTTGACAGGGTAGTGGTTTTTATACAACTTGGGTGGTAATTGCTTGATATTGTTTTAGCTTTATCATTACGTTTGCATTATTAGTGACGTTGATTTCGAGTATTCTGGCCTTACATTTTGGTTGACACAGGTACTACATCATCTCAACGACATTAAACCTATAAAGCATATTTACTTTTAGTTTTCTATCATCTAGCAACGACTTGATGGTGGTTATTTTCTTCACATGACCACTTGTTTATCGTGGTTTTCTATTAGGATACTTTGGACGTTTGCAATTTAGGGCAGTGGATAGTTTTGGGCGAACTGACCAAGCTTTTCTACTAAAAACTCTATGGTGCGACGGATCTTATGGCTGGGATAATCGGTTTGTAGGTATACCAATTGCAGTGGGATCGGCGGGGCTATTTTATCGGCTAGCACTAAGTGGAGTCTGCCTTCGGTCACATCTTGCGCCACATCGAGCCAACTCTTATAGGCAATCCCACGACCTGAGAGTGCCCAGTCGCGGATCACTGCGCCATCGTTACAGAAACGTTGGCCCCTGACTTCGATTTCAACGGGGGCGCCGTTATGACTTAACTTCCATTTCTGCCACGGCTCACCGCCGCGATTTAAGATCAGTACTGCGTGTTGGCTAAGTTCATTTAGCGTGCTTGGTGTGCCGTGTTGTGCCAGATAAGCGGGTGAGGCGACCAGTACCCTTGGGGTCATGGCGAGCTGACGCCTTTTAAGGTTTGAGTCGTCAAGTTGGCCATAGCGCAAAGCCAAATGGATATTTTGGTCGATTAAGTCTGTCATATGATCGCCAAAATACAGCTGCACTGTCAGTTCTGGGGCGCTGTCCATCAATTCATCGAGCCAAGCACGGATCTGGCTGCGGCCAATATCCGAAGGTAAGGCGAGGCGTACTTCGCCCTTAAGCTCACCCCTGTGTTCGGCTAAATTGGCGCTGGCGGTTTCGAGAATCGCCAGTGCGGGTTTCGCCGAATCGAGAAAGATCCGCCCTTCTTCTGTGAGCTGTAAGCGCCGCGTCGAGCGAGCAAATAGCTGACATCCTAGCTTTTTCTCTAATCTTTGCAGCGCGGCACTTGCCGCTGCCGGCGTCATGCCTATTTCTTTACTGGCTGCCGAGAGACTTTCTAAGGCTGCGATACGCAGCGCTAATTGCAGATCGTTTAAATGATACATATCAAATTATTTTTGAAAATGATTTTAATAATAGCCTGATTATCAATATAGATTAACTAATGCACAATTGCACCACTGATGTTTCATCTTAATTTCTGGTTCGGAGTGTGTATGAGTCTATTCATGTCTTACAAATTAGCGTCACTGGCATTAAACAATCGCATTGTGATGGCCCCTATGACTCGGGCGCGTACTACGCAGCCAGGCAATATTCCTAATGATCTGATGGCGCAATATTATGCCCAGCGCGCCTCGGCGGGGTTAATCATCACAGAAGCGACACAAATCTCCGATGACAGTCAAGGCTATTCATTTACGCCGGGCGTGTATACCGCGGAGCAAATTGAGGGTTGGAAAAAAGTCACAGCGGCAGTGCATCAGGCTGGTGGTAAAATCTTCAATCAAATTTGGCATGTTGGCCGTGTATCGCACCCGATTTTTCAGCAGGGTAATGCCCCGATTGCGCCATCGGCCATTGCGCCCGTTGGCACTAAAGTATGGATTGTGGATGAAGCGCATCCTGAAGGACAAATGGTGGATTGCCCAGAACCTAGGGCTATGGTGCAAGCCGATATCGACCGCGTTGTGGCCGATTTTGCACAGGCGGGAGTGAATGCGGTTGCGGCGGGTTTTGATGGCATCGAAATTCACGGTGGCAATGGTTATCTAATTGACCAGTTTTTACGCACCAATTCAAACCACAGAACTGATGCCTACGGCGGTTCTCAGGAAAATCGCATTCGTTTTTTACTCGAAATTGTCCAAGCCGTGAGTGCGAAAATTGGTGCCAATAAAGTCGGGGTTCGCCTCGCCCCTTACGTGACGTTTAAAGATATGGCGTGTCCTGAAATTGTAGACACTATTCTGTTGGCGGCTAAGCATTTATCGGCATTGGGCGTGGCATATTTACATCTTTCTGAGGCGGATTGGGATGATGCGCCACAGGTGCCAGAGTCCTTTAGAGTCGAGCTGCGTAAAGTCTTTAAGGGCAGCATTATTGTTGCGGGTCGCTATGATGTGGCGCGTGCCAATGAAGTGATTGATAACGGTTATGCGGACTTAGTTGCCTTCGGTCGACCTTTTATTGCGAATCCTGATTTGCCTTACCGTTTAATGCATCAATTGCCTTTATCTGCATTCGACAAAGGGCCCTTGTTTGGCGGTAGTGCGGCGGGTTATACCGATTATCCTACACACAACGAAGCATTGAGAGCCGTCATCCGATCCGCTGACGATGAGGTGGCATAATGGATCGGGTTAACACTTTGTATGTTCAGCGCTTACCCGCTTGGCTTAGTTTAAGCCTATGGTTTTCAGGCTTTATAGGTATCGCTATTGTGGGTTTTAGCTTAGCAAGTCTGAGCATGGATGCGTTAGCCGCTCAAGGGGCAACAACACAGGATAGTGCTAAAGTGCGAGCGACATTAGTGCCAAAAGTGGCTGCAATGGAAACGATTTCTGATGAATCACCGCAGGCACTAGCTATCGCCCGCGCCGCTTTGTTATATGCCAGTTTTTGGCACACGGGCGATGCAAGTTTTGCCCACGGCGCATTGGCGACTGGGTTTATCGACCGTACTCTGCCCGCTGGCCGCGCACAGGGAATCACGGGGCCACTCGAAGCCTCAAAGGCATTTAGGGCAGCGGTCCCCGATCTCTCTGTTTCAGTTGAGCATTTGCTAATAGTTGGCGATCGTGCAGTGGTACGTCTGCGTTTTAATGGCCGCTTCACTGGTGTCTTTGGTGAGCAAAAAGGCCAAGGGCAGAAAATCGATTTTCGTGCTGTTGACATGTATCGAGTACGGGATGGTTTCATCACAGATAACTGGCACCTCGAAGATTATCAAACGCTATTTTCTCAATTAGCTGCAGGGACTCAATCATGAATCAACGTCGACGATTTTTAATGGCAGGTGGCGCCATCGCTGCTGGGTTCGGCCTAAGCCAAACGGCGCTTGCTATTGGTTTACCATCATTAGATACCTTAGAAAATGACTCCAAAAGTTCAGGTGGCAGTGGTATGAACAAAATATTTTGGCCAAGTGGTGAGCAGTTAGTGATTTCAATCTCAATGCAGTTTGAAGCAGGTGCTCAAGATAAAAATGCCGAAGGGCCGTTTCCGCCGATGGAAAAGGGCTATCCAGATACCATCACCCCGACTTGGTACGATTACGGTATGAACGAAGGTATTCCAAGGCTGCTGCGCTTGTGGCGTAAGCACAATATCAAGGTGACTTCTCACATGGTTGGGCGCGCCGCTGAGTTACATCCTCAACTTGCCAAACAAGTTGCAGATGAGGGGCATGAGATTTCGGGTCACGGACAAACGTGGACGCCACAATACAGCATGTCGCCAGCAGAGGAACGCGCCTCCTATGTGGCGAGTATTGAGACGCTGCAAAGGATCACTGGTCAGCGCCCCTTAGGTTTTAATGCCTTTTGGATGCGCCATAGCACTCAAACCCTCAATATTTTGCAGGACTTAGGTTTTATTTATCACATTGATGACCTATCGCGGGACGAACCTTCAATTATCCCTGTAGGAAATAAGCCCTTTGCGGTTGTGCCTTACACTTTACGTAACAATGATATCGGACGTTTTGGTGGCAACACTGCTATGACGGCCGCGGCTTTTTTGCAGGAACTAAAGGATGAGTTCGATATGCTCTATCAAGAAGGTTCGACGCAGCGACGGATGATGTCGATCAGTGTGCACGACCGTATTGGTGGCGCTCCTGGACTTGTGACCGCTTTAGATAAGTTTATTCAGTACGCTAAAGATCACACCAATGTAGGCTTTATGCGTAAAGATGCCATTGCTAAATGGGCGCTGGCGCAAAAGGACACACCGACCAATCCTGCAAGAACATTTTAGCCTGCTGTAGCTTTGTTGGAAGAGGTTTTAATGGTTAACAAAAAGCGCGTTGTTTAACGCGCTTTTTGTTTTTGGGAACCCTTATTACTGCGAGTCGGAAGCGATTAACGCATGGCCAACATGGCCCAAGTGCGACGACCTTGCTCCAGAATTATCCCCACGGCAAGTCCCGCAGCGGCGTTGATGGCGAGGCAAGTCACCGCGGTTGATAAAATCACAAAGATACAGAAGGGCTTACCATCGATTAAGCGTTTCGACCACGCCAGTTGCAGCCCCGCAGTGGTCAGTAAACTGCCGAGGATTGCCATAGGAATAAGGCTTAATAGCCAAGCGATATTAGTACCCCAGCACAGGGCTATCATTAAGCACGTACTGCCAAAAATTAACGGCGCCAGATAAGTGCGAGCACCAAAATGGTATTGCACCGCAAGTCCGCCCGCACCGTGGCACATTGCCGAGGCACCAAAGGGCGCGAGCAATAAGTTGGCAAGACCAGAGCTAATGGCGAAGTTTTTGGGCGTGAGTTTGGCGGCATCTTCAGGGAATTTCTCCTGTGCCATTACAGACGTGGCAATGACCGCATTGGTTAAAGTTAATGCCAGTTGTGGCAAAACCAACAAAAGGGCGGCAGAGGTCCATTCAACTGATGTCGGCCAAGCCAATTGAAATGGCGCTGTCACTGCTTGAATATCAAAGTTAGTGGCTAAATTAGTTTGTGTACTTGCTTGCCAAATCATCCCCGCTGCTATGACTAAGGGCATGGCAAGGTAGCGCAGCGGCAAAAATTTACTGATAAATAACAGTACAAATGCCCCCACGCCAACCAGCCAAAATTCACTCATCATCTTAGTGCCCATCCACATCAGTTGCAGACCTATGGCGAGTTGAATGCCAACACTCACAGCTTGGGATAACTGTTTGGCTAACCAAGTGATAGCGCCGCTAAAGGCGAGAATTAACAGGATAATGCCCATTAACATGGCGCTTGCCTGCAACATGCCTGGGGTTAAGCCCTGAGCAATCACCAGTGCAGCGATGACTTTCATCGGTTGTACCGGAATCGGGCGACGGTAAAACAGCGCGCTGAGAATAGCGAATAGACCAAACCCCAAAAATATCCCTTGGGGTGAAAATTGATTGAGGGCAATTAGCCCTAACACCAAAGGTAAAAAAGTGCCTAAGTCGGCAAAAGCGCCACTGGTTTCACCGAGTAAACGGTTGAATGAAGGATTGGATACTGTTTGGGAAATTTTGCCCGAGGTCATACTGATTGCCGTAATTGAACACGCTATGACTACGCAAAATAAATGCCATAAAAATCAGATGATTTGGGGGGTAAACAGAGTCAAACTACCGTATTGAGTCACTCAATGAGACAAACTGGGGCAAGGTCGAAGAATGGCTGAGTCTAATTGTCTTTTTGAGTGAGAGTAACAAGATAATAAAAAGAGAGATCTTAGTGAACACTAAGATCTCAAAGGGTATTACTGGGAACTCGATTTGGTTCATCAGTTGTGTTCACTTCGATGCCTTACTAAAAGTAAGATATCTGTGATGCTCAAATCAGTGAACGATTCAATCAAGGCTGTTTGTGTTTTGGCCCTTGTTTATTTTTCATCGGGTCACCTTGATAACCTAGGGCTTGCCAATCGAGTCTTGTGCCTTTGTTATGGCAGTCGTTACAATTTAATGCTTGCTCCTTTGGTGACACCATATGGTTTATCCGCCACCACATTTCAGTGGCTGCAAAGTCATATTCACCACTGTATTTGATGCCTTTCTCAAGCATAGTCGTGTTCGCTTCCATTCCTAGTTTTGCCGCTAAGTTCCAATCAAACTCGCTCCAGAATCCCCCTTTGCCATAGGTTTTCGGTGTGATAAAAATATTGAGTTTTTTATCGTAAATTTGTTTACCCGTGTGCACCTTGAAAGGATAGATTTTTGCTTTGACATCATTTATATCGCCAATGGGATAGGTCAATTTAGTGACTGTACTTGGATCCATTTTATCACCTGCCATATAAGCATTGGCTGTGCCGTTGTACCAAGCGTATTGGGGTTTGACCATTTTTTCCCAAACAAAATCTCCTTTTTTCTTTTGGTAGGTATGCTTACCGTATTGGTCGAGTGTTTCTTTTTTATCATCTCCAGCTGTTGACCAGTCCCAGCGCATTTTTGTCGGTTCGTTTTTAGCAAAATACGGAATATGACAGGTTTGACAGGCAACTGCCGCTGTATGAGTATTGAGTTTTTTGTTCGCGTGCGGCGCTGATTCGTGGCAGTTTTCACAGCCAATATGGTCGACACCACCGGGTGAAACCCCCATAGCATTACCTGAGATCATGTGTTTCTCAGTGGTGTGGCAGTTCTGACATTGAAAGTCATTACCGTCGCTATCCATATGCACATCCGTCGCTTTGTCTGGATAAGACATGGATGAGTCTAAGTCCCCATGTTTTACCGCGTCACCACCGCCACCATAGAAGTGGCAACTACCGCAGTTATCCCGTACAGGTTCGCCAACGTTTTGAGCTATTTTAGTCAGATCGAGCTTTGCCATAGGTTCACCTGCGCCAGCGGGATCTTTAACATAAGTTCCTGTAGTGTCGTGACAAACTAGGCAGTCGACTTTGGTTTTATCTTTAAAGTCAAAGTTACTGTCTTTCCAACCATAACCCGCGTGACAACTGGTACAGCGGGGTTCATTGCTGGAAATGGCAACGCAGAAGTTATTAATGCTGTTTTTCTTACCTCTTACTACTGTCCTATCGGGAAGTTTTTGTTCTAACTCCCAAGTCCAATGGGAGGTTTTCATCACGTCAGTCGCTTGATTTTCATGGCAGACTAAACATTGTGTGGTCACCTGTGAGCCTGTGGTAAACGGGCCTTTAAGTGCCTCTTTATGGGGATTAGCGGCGTAGGCATTTAATGTCATGCCCGCTAAGGCAATGAGGATGAGCTTATTCATTTTGTACTCCCGCCCTCGATGTAACCGAGGGCTGATCGTTGTTATCAATGACGGATTAGAAGTTGATGGTGAGTGAGGCGTTGACATCAAACGCGGTATCAACCACTGGCAACATGGAATAAGCAGAGCCAGCTAGCACATCGTCGATTTTTTGTGGAGCACCCACAGGTGTACCGCTGCCTGTGTACTCGTAGTCGTAATAAAGGCCAGCAAGTTTGATAAACATTTTGGGGTTAATATCAAAGATGTAATAGGCTTCTGCTACATGTCCTCGGGTAGCTAACTTACTACCAATAGGGTCATCCTGTGCCTGGGTAAAAGGCGTCCAATATTCGGAGCCATAGTTATATTCCAGACCCAATTTGCCGTAGGGAGCAGGAATTTGTACGCCGACATAAATACCATAACCGTCTTTGGCTTCGGTATCGTCACTGGTTTTAGGCACCATAATAATCTCAGTGCCGGTGCTGTTTAGCTCGGCTTCAAATATGGCATCGGATAACATGCCGCCAAACATGCCTGCGTTACCGTTAGGCTCGGCGCGAGTCCAGCCGAATGATGCAAACCATTTGATATCATTTGCTTCTTCACGCGCAAAACCAATTCCTCCTAGATACATGTCGCCGATAACCCCGCTGGGTTGCACTCGGGTGACAAAGTTAAAGTTGTCGAACTTTTGCATATCTTGATACATGGTGGGGGCGAAAATGCCCGCAAGCTGGGTAGGGAAGGCCATGGTGCCTTTAAAGCCGTCATTAACATCTTTGGCGCCAAACAGGGTGAACTGGAGGAAGTTGGTGCCATCGTTGATCGCATCGATATTAAAGCCACCAAGGTGAGTATCCTTGGTGACAATATCACCAAACATTTCGCCATTTCCCCATTGTGATTCAAAGCCTTGGCCGTAACAGAAACGGACGACTTGGCCTTCGATACCTGTGATTTCGCCTAGGTTGTAGCCTAAGGTAGCGCCATCGAAGTTGAAGTTGACTAAATGTCCTGAAGGTGTGCCGCCACGCATTTCATTCTCGCGGTAGTGGCTGGGTGGACCATAGGTGGAAGGGCGACGACCTATAGAGAGATAAAACTCTGATCCATTAATGTTTTTCCAATCGAAATAGGCGCGTTCAACCCGCAGCCAGTCACCACTGGTATTGCCGCTACTGGTACCATCCATAGTGAAAGACCGCCAAGAATCAAATACTTGAACTCCGGTAGAATCACCCCAGTTTTTATACATACTGAGGCGGCCAGCAAAACTGACGTTATCCCATACCTTAGCTTTCAGATTTAACCGCAGGCGAGTGGTGTAAAAAATATCGTTATCTATGTCCTGTACACTTTTGGGCGCGAGCACATAGGGCATAACACCTTGTAACATGCCATTTTGGAAGGCTGCAGCAAGGTCTGGATTAGCTTGCATCATTTTCCCTAGTGGGGAGTTGAGATCGTTGGGCATACCGAAAGCGCCGGACATGGCTTTGGCACCAAAGTCGTTAAAATTGACTTTGATGGCCGGATTCCAGACAACATCGCGGTAATGTAGTGAATGAGCTTTAGTGCGGAAATCACCTGTAATTTCAAGGCGGTCTAACGATGTGTGCCGCTCGGTTTTGTCGACGCGATTATTGAGATCATCCAATTGCTCGGTAATATCGGCAAGCTTCTGTTTTAACTCAGTAATTTTTTGATTTTCCTGTTGTACATCATTAGGTGTAGCAAAAGATTGGCCTGACATAAACAAGGCATTGGCAACGAGGATTGAGATAAGAGTACGCATAAGGTTTCTCCCAGAGTTGTTCTGTTGGCATGATTGCGCTAAGTGCATTTCGCCAAATTTACCCAATAGGAGTCCCTGAGGTGTGTTCCCCATTTTTCTCGAATTGGTTTTTTAATTTTTAATTCAATGTGTTAGTGAGCAGTTGCAGGGGAGCTCTCTACCATTGTCTTAGGCCATAACGTTGGCAGAGATCAACCGCAGGTTTGGGGTTGGTCCGAGTCGGCGGCGTGGTCATACAAAAATTGCTGTATATCCTTGAGGTCTTGCTCCGAGAGGCCATTGAATACCTCTGGTTTGAATTTGTGCTTATCTTTATCAAAGAAGCGATCCCACTGGCTCATCGTTTTGGCCATTGGCGTGAGTTCACCACCTTCACCGCCTTGGCTATGGCAGGCTTTGCATTCTTTTTTGTACAAATGTTTACCTTTCTTTGGATTACCTCCCTCTGCGGCATACGCATTAATACTCAAGCTGCCGATCACTGCCATGGCAATTGCTATCTTAGTTGACGTTTTCATCATCTCATTCCTTACTTTTTGTGATCATTTACATTTATTTGTTGTTTAAGTGTTTTTATTGATTCCACTTTGTAAATTAATTTATCAAATCCTACGGTGTGTAAATTTGAGGTATATCACTTTCATTAAAAAAATCTAATTGATAAAAAGTTCATTGATAAAAATCTAATTGATGATGTTGTAGAGTGGTATGATTATTTTTTTCTTATTTAAAAACAATGAACTAGTCTACGTGCTAAATTAGCGCTGATAACTTTGAGTCTTGAGTTTTGCGCCTAAAGCACAAAAATGGACTGTGATTAAGCTAACACTTTGTAAAATATGCACTCACTAAAGTAGTGATGTTGAAACTTAGCAGCTGTTTGGCAGGCTTTATTGGGAAGTAAATAATGCCAGAGTTGATTCTGGCATTATTGATTCTGGCATTATTGATTTTGGGGATAGGTTTGGTTGTCTTTCGAAGCAAGATAACTTAGATAAAAGTAGACTCAGAACGGATTAAGGTTGCTGGCGCGTTGGTGCTAGAACGATTTCGCGTACGCACACATTTTGCGGTTGTTGCCATGCAAACAGCGCAGCAGCGGCGACATTTTCAGGGGCGATAACGCCGCCCATTTCTTCTTTCCAGTCATGGTAACCCGCTTTAATGTCATCGCTGGTGGTATGGCTCAACAACTCGGTTTCTACTGCGCCTGGGGCGATAGTGATAAGGCGTACGTCATCCATGGCGACCTCTTCACGAATGTTTTCTGTTAAGGCGTGCACGGCGAATTTAGTAGCGCAGTAAGCGGCGTGGTTTGGAAAGGTTTTACGCCCCGCCACTGAGCTGACATTAATTATAGTGCCAGTTTTGCGAGCTTTCATGTCGGCTAATACCGCATGAATACCATTAAGCACGCCCATCACATTGATATTGAGCATGCGGCTCCATTCATTGGGATCTTGCACATCGATTTGGCCTAGTAGCATGATTCCCGCGTTATTGATAAGACAGCCGACTGGGCCAAATTGCGCTTCTGCTTGGGTTATGGCTGTTTTAATAGCTGCGCCGTCGGTGACATCGACGCTGATAGAAAGGCTGTTTGGTAATTCAAGCGCTTGCATTGCTTCAACTCGGCGTGCCAGTAATAGCAGCGGATGGCCTGCAGCGCTAAAGCTTTTAGCCATAGCGGCGCCAATACCCGATGAGGCGCCTGTGATGACAACCAGTGATTTAGTAACTTGATTCATTAGTATTTCCTATTAATTGGAGCCAATGTAAGCCGTAAACAAACTGTTGTTCGGCGTCTTGAACTTGTTAACCAGTATAGACTGGGGATTTTCAGTCGAAAAATACTTATTCCAGCTGGATATGATAGGCTCAGCCTATGGCACTATTGTTGAAACTTTGTGCTGAACTCGTCGGTTGTCGGAGAAGATTAAATGGTCGATTTGCGTTTGCTGCGTTTCTTTATCGCAATTTTTGAAGAGAACAATATTACCTCGGCGGCTAACCGTTGCTTTGTGAGCCAGCCTTCACTGTCTGCTGGGTTAAAGCAACTCGAAGAAGAGCTTGGTGGTCAGTTATTTGAGCGCAGCAAAAAAGGCGTTAAACCTTTGGACAGCGCGCACTATCTATACCCTTTGGCGGTTAAATTAGTCGAGGAGGCGAGTAAGTTACCAGGCTTGTTTATGGCGAAGGCAAGTCGGCAAAAGCTACGTTTGGCTGTGATGCCAGACTTAAGCCAGCGGCGTTTGGCAGGATTTTTACAGCAGGTGAATCAAGCCATTGATAAGCTAGATCTGGAGCTGGTGGATTACCAAAGCCCCGCAGATTGTCGTTTAACTATCGACAGTTTACGCCATGAAGATGAAGTGTTTTTCCCGCTATGGGAAGAAGATTATGTGCTCTGCGTCCCCAAGGATCATACCCTCGCCCAAGTAGATAGCCTACGCCCCGAGCAGCTCAATGGCTTTGACTTTATTGAGTGCCCACCCTGTGAAGCTCATCAGCAAACGATAGGTTTATTGGCGTGCAGCAATATGTCGCTTAATTTGGTCGCTAAGGCCGAATCTAAGTCTCTTGTGATGTCGCTAGTGTTAGCCGGATTTGGCGTGAGTTTTTTACCCGATGGTTTGATTGAAGATGAGCCTAGGCTCAAGCAAGTGAAATTTGATGGTCCGAGAATGTTCCGTCGTATTGGTTTGTGTTATCCCTCCCATCAGGCAGTTGCGCCAACATTGGCGACCTTGTTACGGCATTTAGCCGCTCGATCGAATTAATTCCAAGTTAGTTTTGGGTTATCAGCATTCAGATTAGTGAGTCGCTAAGGGCGATTCAGTGAGATTAAGTGGAGGCTCGACGCCGTAGGATTTAAATAGTTGAGTAATTTCACCTGAGGTACGCATGTCGTCGACTATCTGGTGAACTTGCTTGGCATATTGATGCTGCGGCGACATGAGCGGAATACTGAAATAGCGGCCATTTTTGCTGATATCTACGTATGCCATCTGCTTAAGCTGGGGATCTTTAGCAAAAAATTGCATCTCATGCTGTTCGGAGGTGATGGCTAAATCGATACGCTCAGCCTTCAACATATTGATTAACTGACCGTTATCATTAACAAAAGACACTTTTAGTTGGTTTTGATTGTCATTGAACTGTGGACAGTAAAAAGCGCCTCTAAGTGCGCCAATGATATGAGGTTTTAGTTCATCGAAATGTTTGACTTCAAGTTGTCTATTCGCAAGGGCAAAGTAATAGACGTAGCGCTTGTCGTATCCCAGTAGCATAGGGTCTAGAAAATCGTTGCGCTCTGGTGTCATCGAATGGACAGGGATTAGGTCGACTTGTCCCATTTCTGCCACTTTAATTGTGCGTGCCCAAGGTACATTACTCCAATTTATCTTGTGACCTAGGCGGGCGATGACTTCATTGATGACAGCTGCACCTGGGCCTTTGCAATCACCATTTTCGACATAAATAACAGGATGCCTATCGCGGCAGTGTGCTTGCCAGACAACGGCAGAGGTTTCTGCCCTTGCTTGGGGCAGAAATAAGCATGAAATGACAATGATCAGTATCAGCCTCATACATCTTGCCTATTAAAATGGTCAGTTTTAATTTTGGACTGGGCAGTTAACCTGACTAGGTTTTATTTTTGAGTCGTTTAGCTGCGCAGGTTTGGTCAATAATTGATTGTAGTGCTTATACATCCACTGTGCTTTTTAAGTAATTATAAATTCACTCTATTTTGTAACCAAACGGTTTGGTCTGTTAAATCTGACCAAACCTTTTCAGGGGCTCATTCGCTGCTAGGAAACTTACCTATCCGACTCAAGATGGGGCGTTAATTGGGTTTCAATAGCCTCAATTTGAGTTTCGGCGTAGGCAAGTTCGGATTCGGTTAAACATGATTTTGCGGTGTTTTGATGGAGTCGTTGAGCGCTATTCATCCCGTATTTACCAAAATGACGTAGCAATAAACTAGACCAAATAAACATTTGTATAGGTTTATTTAATTGTTCTGCGCCGTAAATATTGACCAGTTCCCGCATAGCAATTTCATGACCTAGCTCTGCCGATTTGACGTACCAAGCTTCTGCCGCTTGTAGAGCCTCTTGAGTGGGTTTTTCATCACTTAAAAATGATGCAGCCTTATAGATATAAAAATATTGTTGTTGCTCAGCGGGGATTGGATGCTGATGCAAGAAACTGTCACGTAGACGCTCAGCCTCTTTTATCTCTAAGGTACCTAGTTGCTGACTGAATCTGGCTAATTCTTTTAGATGATCGGCTCTATTGCTCATGGCCGCGAGCTGGTAATACATTAACGCTTTAATCGGTTGGCGACTCACGCCTAAACCTTGCTCATAAATCTTGCCTAAGCCTAGCAGTGCGTCTTCATTCCACTTAAGTGCGAATTCTTCAAAGTCAATTTTAGCCTGTTGGTAATCACTCTCATTTTGTGGCGCTTTCAGTAAAAGATGAGCAAATTCAATCTTAGCGAAGTCATTACCTCTAGCGACAGATTGGCTTAACCAATGGCGCGCCTTGTCATAGTCGACAGCCAAATCTTCACCGTAGAGGAAACGTTTACCAAGATAATACTGGCGGAAATCATCGTCTGCGGCGCGCTCGCTTAGTAATGCCTCTGCACGCGCTAAATCTTTAGGTCCACCTTGGCCAGCAGCAAGCATATGTCCTAGATCATCTTTTGCTAATTCATCACCAGCGGCGGCGGATTTCTCAAAGTATTCCCGTGCTTTGATATAGTCCGAAGTGACGCGCTCATCATGCCAGTAGAGTGTGGCTAAATGGTAATAGGCTCTTTGGTTTTCTTGTGCGGCGGCTTTTTCGAACCAGTAAATTGCTTGGCTAGCATAGGGATCGAGAAAGGGCTGGCTTAGATACAAGTAAGCAAGCTCATATTGAAACTCGGCTTGCCCCGCTTCGGCATTAGGTTTGAGCTGTTCTACCTGTGCGATTAACTCATCGAGTGTTTGCGACTCAGAAGAGAGCAAATTAGGTAGGGTGAGCATGGGTAAATATTGAGGCTCTATTTCGGCGGCTTTTTTATACCAATCGTTAGATGCCTTGGGATCGGCGGGAACTTGTGGGAATCGACCGGAATAAAGTTCGGCCATAGCAATGGCGGCAACGGCTAAGCCTTTATCGACTGCCTGCTGAATATAATCTAGGCCAGAGTTGACTTCGCCTTGATTAATCAGTGTTAAGCCATGATTGAGTAGCGCAGTAGGATCACCTGCGGCAAGTGCTTTAGCTTGCACTTGTTTTTTTTGATATTTAGCGAAAAAAATAAACAGTACAATAAAAGCAATAATTATGAGTATCAACAACATAGTAGTCCATCACTATCGATATTTGGGAGTATAGTAAACGTAAATTTTTACAAGAATGCAAGTTTACAATTTGGGCTAGGCTGATCGACTAAGCCGATCAATCCCATGGGCATTAGCGTTATTTATCTTGCAGATGGATCTCCCTAATGGGGCAGGCAATCTCGATTCCTGCCTGCTTAAGGGCGTTATAAAGAGCAAGGTTCACCTTATATTTATGCTGAAAATAGCTTTGTGTGGGCACCCAGTAACGAACCCCCATTTCAATTCCATTAGCATTAAAACCATTGATGCCAATATTAGGTGTGGTCTCTTGATAAACATAGGGATTATTGCTCAATAACTCAGTAATCACACTAATGGCTCGTTCGGGATCTGTGTTGTAACTGAGATTGAACTGGGTTTCGACTAGCTTATTGCTGAAGGAGTTGTGCAAGATTTCGCCGACGATATGCTTATTAGGAATGCTGATTTGCTCACCTTCCTCATTGGTCAGTATGGTCATGCCTAAGTGGATACGTTTAACAACGCCGCTTTCCCCTTTAATTTCAATAGTATTGCCTACCACAAAAGGGCGGGTGACGATAATAGTCACGCCTGCGGCATAGTTCGCTAGCATACCTTGTAAGGCTAAACCTGCGCCGAGGGAGGCGGCACCAATTGCCGCAACCATAGGGGTAATACTGATGCCGATCTTGCCGAGGGCGATAATCCCGACCATGACGATGATCAGAATGCGGATAAGATTGCTGACAAAATTGCTTAGGGTGATATCGATATTGTGTTTGTCGAATTGCTTAGCGACTAAGCGTGATACTTTACTGGCTACCCATAAACCTAACAAAAAGATCAGCAAAGCACCTACGAGTTGAAAGCTGTAGGTGACTAAAAACTCGGTGATGAGTTGATAAACGCCTTGTAGTTGCTGCAATTCTTGATCGAGTCCAGGTGTTATCATTATGATATCCTTGTAATAAAATTAACTGTGCGATTATAGCGTAGAAATTTCACCAAATACTTTTCGCCCTTCATGTGTGAAGCGTATCATGTAATCGTGGTTGGTTTAATGAGTCGATAGGGGGAGTCAGGTATGCTGTTCGCCTATCCAATAATGGAGTCGAGTGTTTATGAAAACGCTGTTGTTATGTTTGTCTTGTCTGTTAACCCCAATCTGGGCGTATGCTGCGAGTTATGTTGCCGGAGATGCGATTAATCCCATTTCACTTCTCGACCAAAATGATAAAACCATTAATGTGACTGATGAGACTCAAGTGCTGCTCTTTAGTCGCAGCATGAAAGGCGGTGATGTGATAAAGGATGCACTTACTCCCTTGAGCGCGACTCAAATGCCAACGGGTTTAGTTTATGTTGCCGATATCAGTGGTATGCCTTCTTTGATCGCTAAATTTGTGGCTGTGCCACAGATGCAAGATTTACCTTTTGCGATTGGGTTAGATAGGGATGGTGAGATCAGTCGTTTATTACCTGATAACAAAGATATGGCCACTATGATATTGCTCAAGCAGCGTAACATTTTGGACATTGCCTATTTTGATTCCAGTGAAGCCTTGAACCAAGCTCTCGCAAAACTCAATCAGCCGCAGTAACGACTCGATTTAACGGACGTATTTTAAGGCATCCATTAGTCTTCTTTTCGCTGTGTGATTGTTACTTCAAGATAACTGTTTTTAGATGGATATTTTGGCCCCAGCCAGTCTATCCATCTCCCTTCCGATAACGTCGTAAAAAATTCACTTTTTATTCTGATAATGAGCACAAATTTACCTTAAGGTTTGTGTGCATAATTATTTGTTTTATAGCGCCTTTTTTTGATGGTTCAGTTCCTTAAAGAGTTGTGGAATAAAAAGTTATTAATTCAGCATAAAAATTCGTTGCGTAAAGCGAAAAAATATCGTTTACTGCGCACGTTTTTAATACATCACACTTACTGTTATCTATCTGACCCAAAGGAGACTCTGGCCCAATGAGCCAATTTCAATCTATTGATGTTGCTGACTATTATGATATGGACACATTCAAGCGTATTGAAGCGTTTGCCAAAGACAAAGCAACCCCGTTCGTCGTGATCGATACCAGTATCATAGCGAAACAATACGATGACATGGTTAATAGTTTTCCTTACGCCAACGTTTATTATGCAGTTAAGGCAAACCCCGCGGCCGAGATCTTATCTTTACTAAAAGATAAAGGGTCAAACTTTGATATTGCCTCGATTTATGAGCTAGATATGGTCATGAATGTCGGTGTGACAACCGATCGAGTCAGCTATGGTAATACCATTAAAAAGCGCCAAGATGTGCGTGCATTTTATGAGCGTGGCGTGCGTATGTATGCATCTGACTCAGAAGCTGATTTGCGAATGATCGCTGAAGAAGCACCGGGTTCACGTATTTATGTGCGCATTCTGACCGAAGGTACAGATACCGCTGATTGGCCGTTATCCCGTAAATTCGGCTGCCAAAACGAAATGGCCTATGAGCTATTAGTATTGGCACAGGAATTAGGCTTAGAGCCTTTTGGTATTTCTTTCCATGTGGGTTCTCAGCAACGTGACATAGGTGCTTGGGATTCCGCTATTGGTAAAGTGAAAAGTATTTTTGACCGTTTGCGTGATGAGCACAATATCACCTTGAAGATGATCAACATGGGTGGCGGTTTCCCTGCTAACTATATTGATAAAACCAATCAATTGGGTGTGTATGCCGAGCAAATCACCCACTTCTTGAAGGAAGATTTTGGTGATGATTTACCACAAATTATTTTGGAACCAGGTCGTTCGTTGATCTCTAACGCGGGGATTTTAGTGTCTGAAGTGGTACTGATCAGCAAAAAATCTTACACAGCGTTAGAGCGTTGGGTGTTTACCGATGTGGGTAAATTCTCTGGCTTGATTGAAACGATGGACGAGGCGATTAAGTTCCCGATTTATACTGAGCGTCAAGGCGAGCTGGATAAATGCGTGATTGCCGGCCCAACCTGTGACAGTGCAGATATCATGTATGAGCACTATAGCTATGGCTTACCAAATGACTTAGCCATTGGCGACCGTATGTATTGGTTAACCGCAGGGGCTTATACGACGACGTATTCAGCAGTATGCTTTAACGGTTTCCCACCGCTGAAGGATTACTATCTGTAAGCGATTGTGGTGACATTAATAAGGGCGCTTAGGCGCCCTTATTTGTCTTTAGAGTAATAGCGGGATTACTCGTGGGATTTGAGGATCTGATAAATTTCCTCTTTTAAGTGTAACTTTCTGCTTTTGAGTTCTTTCACAGTGGGGTTGAAATCACTGGCGACACGTTTTTCCAGTTGTTTGATTTCCTCGTCTAACTGATTATGCTCATTAAACTTACGTTGAAAATGAGCATCTTGGGTTTTCAGGGTGGAAATTAATTCTCTGTACTCTGGAAACATCGGCATTCTCCTTGTCGTCATTTACTACACTTCAGGTTACGCCTTAACCCTAACCTTATACCAAGTCGTTAAACGTGACTTAGATCACTTTTAGCGGTCACTTAGATTAATACTAATGGATGATTTATTTTAATCTATTTTAAATCAGTATCTTAGGTATTTGTTGCCACAGCCTCTGGCATGAGTTCTGGATCTGGTTCACACTTTGTTTGGTATAAATCAGACTGACATTCGAAATATGGGCAAATTTGCTATCTTGTGAGCAGATGCTGGTGTAGTTGGTAATTTCATTACGACTAAACAATTACTTCTTGCCGATAATTCTGTGATCAAGTTAACCTTCACCGCTTCGATACTAGGTTAAAGTCGATTTTATAAGAATTTAATTATCAAAAATGAAAGGGGTTTTCACAATGGCTGATGTATTTCATTTAGGTTTGACCAAAGCGATGCTCGATGGTGCAACCTTAGCAATCGTTCCTGGTGATCCAGAGCGTGTAAAACGTATTGCCGAACTAATGGACAATGCGACGTTTCTTGCTAGCCACCGCGAGTATACAAGCTATTTAGCGTATGCCGATGGCAAGCCAGTAGTAGTGTGTTCAACCGGTATCGGTGGTCCATCTACTTCTATTGCAGTAGAAGAACTTGCACAATTAGGTGTGAATACCTTCCTGCGTGTAGGGACTACAGGCGCAATCCAACCTCATGTAAATGTGGGCGATGTGATTGTGACTCAAGCTTCAGTGCGTTTAGATGGCGCAAGCTTACATTTTGCACCTATGGAATATCCAGCGGTTGCAAACTTTGAATGTACCACTGCTATGGTTGCGGCGTGTCGCGATGCTGGCGTTGAGCCACACATTGGCGTAACAGCTTCTTCTGATACTTTCTACCCAGGCCAAGAGCGTTATGACACTGTCACAGGCCGTGTAACGCGTCGTTTCGCGGGTTCAATGAAAGAATGGCAAGATATGGGCGTACTGAACTATGAGATGGAGTCTTCCACTTTGTTCACTATGTGTGCTACTCAAGGTTGGCGTGCAGCCTGCGTTGCTGGTGTGATTGTAAACCGCACCCAACAAGAAATTCCTAATGAAGCCACAATGAAGAAAACTGAAGTGAGTGTGGTTTCTATCGTGGTTGCAGCAGCGAAAAAATTGTTAGCTTAATTTTTAGTAAGCTAAGCAACACTCCCCTGCAAAGTGAGTGCTCAGAATAGAAAGGTGCCAATGGCACCTTTTTTGTTGCTTTAAAACTATGCCGATACCGATTAGAAATGGTATTGAGCAATCACAGAGTAAGTGTCTTGATCGACGCCTTTCACACCGTATTTATTGGTCCACAGATCGTATTCGATACCCACCAATAATTTATTGGCTTGATGATCACCGAACAGGCTCTTACCGAGATCGTATTTTAGCTGTGGGTTGAAATGGAAGTTTTCCTCGTAGCCGTTATCGTCGGTGGCAAATACCCAGTCGATAAAGCCATCGAGTACTATGTTGGCAGATCCAACAGGGATATCGATACGAAATACAGGAGTGAACTGCCAGCCGTCACTATTGTTACCAGTGCTCATACCATCGCGGCGATAGGTATTAAAGTTAAGATAAGTAAAGTATGGTACTGCTACGTCGACCCCTAGGCCGTAAAGTAGGCTATGGACTGGGCCTTCACCTTCTTCATAGGTTAACGCTAGAGACAAGTCTGTTATTGGGCCAAAGGCGATTTTCTCGCCAAGAATTTTACTGGCACTAAAACGTGGCGAAATTTCACCATAGGTAGTGCTTTCCATGCCTGTATCGTTACCTTTGAAATAGATAAAATCTTGGAAGGCAAACCAATCACCGTATTTCCAGCCGCCAGCCGTTTCTAAGGTAATAGTGGCTTGTTTATCTGATGGCGCTAAATCGTAGTCTTCGCCATAGAGGGCTGTTGCACTGAAATCCCACCACTGTACTAAGTCACCCGCAAATGCTTGAGGAGAAAGCATTAGTGCTAGGCATAGGCATGTTTTTTTCATTGTTATTTCCTGTTGTATAGGTCGAAGTTAATTCGTGTCTTACTCAATCCGCTCTCTGACCTATGGCATGGTTTGATGGGTAAGTTCAAACCTAGCGCGAGTGTACGTCAAAGGACTGGCACAAAAGTGGGGGCAATATATGCAAAAATTTACATTTATTCAAAGTTTTTATCGAATGTTGTTGTCAAAATCACATAATCATTAGTGAGGAGTTTTATTTTTAGATAATTGATTTTTAATGTTTTTTATTGTCATTGCGCCGCTTGTGGATTGGGGGCTTGCTATCTTTTTGAATTGATTATGCTTAATTTTAAAACAACCTGACGGCTTTCGTGGGCGGATATGGGAGAATGAGGATTAAGTCATAGGTGATTGAGTGTGCGTTTTGACAGGGTAAATTTTGACATATTATGTCGATTATCCGAAACTCTGCTGTTATAGTGCAGTAAAGGACACTCTCATTTCAGGGGGAAATATGGAGTTTTCAAATCCGATTTTAGTGTGGGCAGTGATTGGTTTAGTGTTAATGCTCGCCGAAATAGTGGTTCCAGGTGGCATCATAGTGTTGCTGGGTGCGGCTTGTTTAGTCGTGGCAAGTGCGTTAGGCATAGGACTGGTCGAAGGTGTCGTGCAGAGCATGACCCTGTGGTTTATCTCTGCCATTGTATTGTTATTGGCTTTCAGGCAAGTCACTCAGAGGCTCGTTGGTGGTGATTCCCATGTGGATAACACGGATGAAGCAATCGAACTATACAATCAAATTGTTCGCGTAAAGCAGACCATAGGTCCTGGGCAAACACCTGGGCGGGTGGAGTTTCAAGGTAGTGAATGGCCAGCGCTTGGCGATGGCAGCATTATTGAGGCGGGTACCGAAGTCAGAATTATTTGTCGTGAAAATATCGCTCTAGTCGTTGAGCCTATTTCAATAGAAGCTTCCAAAAACTAAAGGATGGAATCTATGTTTGTATTTACCTTAGTCATTTTATTTATCTTTTTTATTCTTTATAAGTTGATGTTAATTGTGCCGATGCGTGAAGTGCATGTCATTGAGCGTCTTGGCAAATTCCGCGCAGTATTAGACCCCGGATTTCATATTTTGATCCCTTTTTTCGATCGCGTCTCCTACCGTCACGATACCCGTGAGCAAGTATTAGATGTGCCGCCACAGAGTTGTATCTCCAAAGATAACACTCAACTTGAAGTGGACGGCTTAGTCTACCTAAAAGTGATGGATGGCAAATTGGCGAGTTATGGTATTGAAAACTACCGTAAAGCAGCGGTGAATTTAGCCCAGACCACTATGCGATCTGAAATCGGTAAGCTGAGTTTGAGTGAGACTTTCTCTGAGCGTGATAGCTTAAATGAATCAATCGTGCGGGAAATAGATAAGGCTTCCGAGCCATGGGGAATCAAGGTATTGCGCTATGAAATTCGTAATATCACGCCTTCACGCCATGTGATCCACACTCTTGAGAAGCAGATGGAAGCTGAGCGTCGTAAACGTGCCGAAATTACCTTAGCGAATGCCGAAAAAGCCGCGATGATCAATATGTCTGAAGGTGAGCGCCAAGAGGCCATTAACCTGTCAGAAGGTCAAAAACAGAAACGGATTAATGAAGCTAAAGGTACAGGTCAGGAGATCGCTATCATAGCCAAAGCAAAATCCGAAGGTATGGCAATGATCTCGCAAGCATTAGCCGTCAATGGCGGTACAGATGCGATGAATATGCTATTAAAAGAACAGTTTATTGCTCAAGTTGGCAAGATCCTCAATGTTGCACAAGTCTCTGTTGTTCCCGCTGAAATGGCAAAACTTGAAGGTTTCTTCGAAGGCATGGAGCAAGTCACTCAGACTATGAGTGGCCAGAATAATCTTGGCAAAGGAGCGCGATAATGAATATTCCAGTAGATACAGATTTGATTGTGATGGCGATTTGGGGCCTGATATTTGCCATTTTTGTGATTAAACTATTTCAATCGATCCGCCTAGTACCCACTAAATCGGCTTTTATTGTTGAGCGTTTAGGTAAGTATCACAGTACGTTAGATGCAGGGTTCCATACCTTGATCCCCTTTGTGGATAAAGTGGCTTTTATTCATGATTTGAAAGAAGAAACCATTGACGTACCACCGCAGGAATGTTTCTCGAGCGACGAAGTAAACGTTGAAGTGGATGGGGTGATTTATATCTCTGTGACTGACCCAGTGAAGGCCAGCTATGGTATTACTGATTATCGTTATGCAGCAATTCAGTTGGCGCAAACGACGACGCGCTCTGTCATCGGGACACTTGATCTTGATCGTACGTTTGAAGAGCGTGATGTGATTTCAGCCAAGGTAGTGCAAGTCTTAGATCAAGCGGGTGCCCTGTGGGGAATACGCGTGCATCGTTATGAAATTAAAAATATTACACCACCTGAAACCGTTAAAAATGCCATGGAAATGCAAGTAAATGCCGAGCGTGAGCGCCGTGCATTATTGGCTAAGAGTGAAGGTGACAAACAGAGTAAAATTAACCGTTCTGAAGGGGTTAAAGCTGAAACGGTAAACCGTTCTGAAGGTGAGATGCAGCGCCGGATTAACGAAGCCGAAGGTAAGGCTGAGGAAATTTTAACCATTTCCCGTGCGACGGCAGAATCGATTGAACGTCTCGCCTCTGTTATTGCCGCACCGGGTGGTCACAATGCCCTGCGGATGCAACTCGGTGAGCAATACTTTAAACAGCTCGATGGCTTAAGCCAGAAGAATAGTCGAGTCGTATTGCCGGGTAATATGGTGGATTTCGATTACTGGATGAATAGCATAGGCTTAACGGAAGAAAAACCGAGCTAAGGCTGTGGTTAAAATCTGAAACTAACTAGTTCATTAAGGTCAAATACTCAGGTGTTTGGCCTTATTTTTTGGCTGAAATTTGATTCTGTGTGATGGAGAGTGGGTGGGTTAGACAGCTTCTGTTGAATGAACCGCCAGAAGCTGCAGTTGGGCATAGTTAAATTTTTCATTGAATGGAAGGCTAATAAGCTAGGCGTTCATGAATTTGGGAATGGGCGTGGGTTTCAATGAGCTTGGCAATTTGGTTTTGTTCTAATTGCTGAAGCGCAGAAATTTCGTCATAAATCTTGTCTTGAACATCCAGTGGCATGCGCACATGTTCCATAAACATCCTAATTCCCAGCATGTCGCCACTCTTGAACAATTGGCTGAATTCGGTGGCTTCTATCTCGATTAATGCATTCATAATACTTCACCCTGAGGTTGGATTTGACACAGATACAGCGGTCTTGCTGTTAATTAAGAGATACGCCTAAGTTTGATCTAGGTCAATTAAACTGCATATTAATCTTTCTTAATAAAGGATTTTGTTGTTTACAAATAATGGGTTATAAATTTAGTAGATCAGAAAATTTGAAATGAGTTGTTGTTTAAAACTGAGTTTTTATGGGTAGGCAGAATCAATAAGTAAGTCATGTTATACGGATAAAAAAATAGCGACGAGCGATAAAACGCTGGCCGCTATTTATTCTTAATAGTCTATCAGGAGTAGGCTAAAGCCTTATTTAGGAATCGCCAGAATCTGGCAACCATTAATTCCCGCTTTTTGCAGTGTATGACGTTTACGCTCTGCATCACGTTTACGCTCGAAGGGGCCTAAAGCAACCTTGTACCATACGCCAGTCGTACCTTCGACTTGTCTCACTTGCGCCTCTAAACCTTGGAAAGCGATGACAGCTTTCATCTCGTTCGCCTGTGATTCTTGGCGGAAAGAAGCACACTGCAACTGATATTGCATCGGTGTTCTGCTCGCAACAATATCGGGAATATCGACCTCAACATGCTTATTTTCAAGCTCGTTGAGATAGGTCCATTCTTCCTTTGGTTGTGGTGGCAGAGCATTTGGATCTTTCTTTGGCGGAACAATAAGCTCAGCAGTTTCAGTTGTCTCTACTGGGATAACGACCGCTTGGCGTTCAGGTTCTTTGACCTTAGGAGTAAGCACTGCTGTCTCTTGAGGCTTAACTTGTACTTCCGTTTTCTTGGCTGGAGCGGGTATCGGCTTCACTTCTTGCTTAGCATTATCTTTAATGCTTGACAGGAAATAGACGAAACAACCCACAGCGAGTATGACAAAGCCTATCAAGGTCAGCGGCAGCTTCTTACGCGGCGCCGATTTAGATTGTGAAGGCTTTGCTCGAGTTGGGCGAGTCGCGCGGATTGGGCGCGGTTTAGCGCCCGACTGCGGCCTTCTATTGGCATAATCGCGATTACTCATGGCTTACATCCGCTCTAAGGTTTCAATACCGAGTAGATTTAGGCCTTTTTGTAACGTACGAGCCGTCAGTTGCGCGAGTAATAAACGGCTGTTCTTTTGCGCGTCATTATCGGCGGCAAGCACTGGACAAGCTTCGTAAAAGCTAGAGAAAGCACCCGCTAATTCATATAAATAAGCACACAGTACGTGCGGCTGACCTTTATCGACAACACGATTGAGGATCTCACCGAACTGTGCCAACTTATTACCCAGATCTTTCTCTTTTTCATGCTCAAGCACGATTTTCGCTTGGCTGAGATCCAGATCGGTTACTCGCTTGAATATGCCCGCAACACGGGTGTAAGCGTACAGCAGGTAAGGTGCGGTATTGCCTTCGAAGCTGAGCATTTGTTCAAAGCTGAAAATGTAATCGCTGGTGCGGTTTTTCGACAAGTCAGCATATTTAACGGCGCTGATCCCAACGACGCGGGCAATTTCAGTCAGCGTGGCCTCATCCATATCAGGATTTTTGCTACGAACGAGTTCTAGCGCGCGCACATTGGCTTCTTCTAACAGGTCAACTAACTTAACGACACCGCCGCTACGGGTTTTGAATGGACGGCCATCTTCGCCGTTCATAGTGCCAAAACCTAAGTGTTCTAACGACATATCTTCACGGACAAACTTAGCCAGTTTCGCTAGGCTAAAGACTTGTTGGAAATGCAGTGCCTGACGTAGGTCAACAAAATACAGGACGCGATCGGCCTTTAACACGTTCGAGCGGTAGCGCATTGCCGCAAGATCTGAGGTGGCATACAAATAGCCGCCATCGGCTTTTTGGATGATAACAGGCAATGGCTCACCTTCTTTGTTGCGGAAGGCTTCTTGGAATACGACTTTAGCGCCGTTACTTTCGGTTAATAAACCTTGGGCATCTAAATCTTTAACCACTTGCTCGAGATCGGCGTTATAAGCACTTTCACCGTGTACATCGGCGCGGGTCAGGCTCACACCTAAACGGGCGTAGACTTCATGGCAGTGGCTTAACGAAATATCGTTAAATTCGCGCCACAGTTTGTTGCAATACTCGTCGCCAGATTGCAGTTCAACCACTAACTGACGAGCGCGGGTGGCGAATTCTGCTGATTCGTCGAAACGCAGTTTAGCGGCACGATAAAAGTTTTCTAAATCAGACAGTTCAAGTTGAGCTTCTTCACCATTTTTGGCGCGCAGCTCTTCCATATAGGCCAGCAACATACCAAATTGTGTGCCCCAGTCGCCCACATGGTTTTGACGAATAACCTTGTGGCCTAAAAATTCTAACGCACGCACAACACTGTCACCAATGATGGTTGAACGTAGATGGCCTACATGCATTTCTTTGGCGAGGTTGGGTGAAGAGTAATCGACAACAACGGTTTGTGGTGTCGGTAACTTAATGCCTAAATGCTCATCGTTGACGGCATTTTGCAGTTGATCTGCTAAGGCGCTGTCGTTGATGAAAAAGTTGATAAAGCCTGGGCCTGCAATTTCAACCTTAGCCACAAAAGCCGAAGCCGGTAAGGTATCTATGATCAGTTGGGCTAATTCGCGTGGATTCTTGCCTGCGACCTTGGTCAGCATCATGGCTAAGTTGGTTGCCAAGTCGCCATGACTCTTATCCTTGGTTCGATCTACCTGAATGCGTGCTTCAAAGTCAGCAGGCACAATACCTTGTTGTTTAAAGGATTCTAGAGTTTGTTCAAGTAATGATTGGATATGTGATTTCATGGGTTCTAATCGGCACTAACTTTAAGAGTGAATACAGGGAATAACCGCATATTTTAGCCGTTTGTGGTTAACAATTGCTATCTTCCCGATGATTTTTTATCAAATGATTGTCAAATACTCGACTCAGAGGAGATCCTGTGGATCTCTGTCTAAGCTCCATCGGCAGCGTTTAGCTTCGATAAGTTGTTCTACAAGCGGATGAATACGTTCAAACTCTTGTTGTAAGCGATTGCGGTTTTTAGCTTGGAATAAGAGTTGGCGGCGGAACTTGCCGGCTTTTTTATCTAAGGGCGCTGGCATAGGACCAATCACCTCAAATTCTTTATCTTGCGGCAAAAGCGCGGCAAAGGCGTTGAGAAAGTTATCGGCATCACTGGCTAAATGTGCTTCGGCGCGCACCAACACCATGTGCCATGCTGGCGGCAGCAGTGCTTGTTGACGTTCTTTGAGCTGGCTGCGAGCAAACTCGCCATAACCGCGGTGCAGCAAATCCCGCAAAATGGGATTGTCGCTCTGGTGAGTTTGCAATAATACCGTGCCGGGTTTACTGGCGCGCCCTGCGCGACCTGCAACTTGGGTATAGAGTTGTCCAAAACGTTCGGGCGCGCGGAAGTCGGCGCTAAATAAAGCGCCATCGACATCGAGTAACCCAACAAGCGTCACATCAGGGAAGTGGTGGCCCTTAGCTAGCATTTGCGTGCCGACGAGGATTTTATATTCCCCCTTATGAATCGCATTTAAGTGGGTTTCTAATGAACCTTTAAGGCGGGTCGTATCACGGTCGATGCGCACTACTGGATGTTTAGGAAACTCTTGTTGCAGCGCTTCGGCGAGCTGTTCTGTGCCTATGCCTTGGCCCATCAACATAGTACTGCCACATTTGTGACACTGCTTGGGGATAGCGTATTGATTGCCACAATGGTGACAGCAAATTTCGCCAAGGGATTGATGTACTGTGAAAAACGCGTCGCAGCGGTCGCATTCGTGTAAGTGCCCACACTCGTGGCAAAGCAGGGCTGGTGCGAAGCCGCGGCGATTGAGAAACAACAAGACTTGGTTGCCTGCGTCTAAATGCAAGCGGATTTCGTTCAGTAACGGCACTGACATACCGGCTTTCAGCGGCATATTTTTAATATCGATAATGCCTTGGCGCACTTTTTTAGCCGCACCTGCGCGTTCACCCAGTTGTAAATGATGGTAACGGCCGCTTAAGGCATTTTGTAGACTTTCGAGTGAGGGCGTCGCTGTGCCCAAAATCACCGGAATCGCTTCTAAATGGCCACGCATGACTGCCAAGTCGCGGGCATGATAACCAACGCCTTCCTGTTGTTTGAAGCTACTGTCGTGTTCTTCATCGAGTATGATGATGCCGGGATACGCCATAGGTGTGAACAAGGCTGAACGCGTGCCAATAATGATTGCAGCCTGACCACAGCGGGCTTGGCGCCATGCTTCGAGTCTCTGATTGTCGGTTAACCCTGAATGCAAAATGGCAACATTGACTTTGAAGCGGCGCTTAAAGCGATTGATTGTCTGGGGTGTTAAGCCGATTTCAGGCACTAAAATTAACGCTTGTTTGCCTTGCTTGAGGATTTCTTCGAGTACAGCAAGATAGACTTCCGTTTTACCCGAACCGGTAATGCCTTCTAATAAAGTACAGTGATATCCTTGTTGCAGATTTAAAGTGGCAACGGCGACGGCTTGTTCTTTATTGAGTTTATGTGGCGTTTCGTCCATTTCGAGTGTGGTGCGCCAGTCGAGGTTAAGCTCTGCAATTTTTTCATGGCGTGCCACCCAGCCTTTATCTTCTAGGGCTTTAAGCGCCGCTTTACTGATGTCTAAGCTGATAACCTCTTCTTGGGTTAAGCTGGCGGTTTTGAGTAACTCGAGTAGTTTTTTCTGTGCGGGTGCGCGTTTAACCGCTTCGGGCGCAATATTTTGGCCTATTTCAGTTAATTGCCAGAATTGGATTTTTTGTGGCGCGGCATCGAGCCCTTTACGCAGAGCCACAGGTAAGGCTTGGGTTAGCATCTGCCCTTGGCTGCAAAAATAGTATCTCGCAGCCCAAAGAGTTAATTTATAAAGTGATTCAGGCAGTAAAGGTTTATCGTCGATAAACTCGAGCACAGACTTAATTTGCTTTGGGGCTAAGCTGCAAGACTCAGTGATACCTGTGACTAACCCGATCAATTGTTGACGACCGAAGGGAACTTTAACGCGCACACCTATTTGCGGTGTACTAGGATAGGATTCGGGTACGCGGTAGCTAAAGGTTTGCCGCATAGGCACAGGTAACGCAACTTCGACAAACAATGACATATGCAGGCAAGTCTTAGACAAGAATGTGGTTTAGTGTACTCAGCGCGGCTGGCTAGGGCTAGCCCTAATGATGGTTTACCAAGGATAGTTGAGAGTAAATAAATGGCTAATATAGTGAAATCATTAGGTCTACTTGCTTTGGTGTGCAGCGCACCTAGCATGGCACAAGTCTCCCATGTGAGCATTAATAGCCGGATGTTTGAATTAGGCGCTTACCCTAAACTCAGGGTGAATGTGATCGCAGACAATCAAGATATGTCGCGCTTAGAGTTTGTTGTGCAGCAAGCAAGCGGCGAAGAAAGGTTAATGGTTGAGGAGATTAATCGCTTTTTAGTTTTACTCACTGGCGTGGAAGATGTGAAGGATAGTAGCGCTAAACTCTTAGTGAGAGAGTATCGCCTTGACCGATGGTATGACGTCAAAAGTATCAATTTATTCGGCACAGCTAAACCTGCCTCTGCCGCGTTAACGACAAAAGCGGTTTCGGACACTAAAAATACCACCATAGCGGGCGCCCCAAAAAGTGCGGATAAAGTGGGCATTAAGCCTGTAAAAGTGGTGGCAGAACCAAAGCCACTTGCAGAGGTAACGCCCGCAGCGACTGCTGCAAATACCCAATCCAAAGTGCCAACGGTAGAAGTGGTGACTGGCTTTAGATTTCCTGAAGCCGCGAATAAAAAAAATACGTCGGCTACTGAGATAAACGCCTTCGCTAAAACCTCTGAGACGATTGCTGTTGAAAAAGGGGCTGTTGAAAATGCTGCAACTGAAACTGTGGTTCCAGAAATAGTGAAAACGGCAAATAATGAGCAGAAACAGAATATTGCTGAAACGGCCTCACAGACGCCCGAACATTGCCAGTTAACGTATCTTGCTGGCGAGACGTTGTGGCGTATCGCTAATCGATATGCCAAGGATTGGGATGTGAGTGTATATGGCGCTATGTTGGCTATTTACGAGGCAAATCCTGTGGCTTTCTCGAAGAATAGAATCAATGCACTCAAGAGTAATGCGGTGCTATCGTGTCCTTCGAAAATGATTTTGGATCAGCATTCTGATGCTAAAGAGGCGCGGGCGGTATTTGAGGCTAAAGAAGCGGGAAAATAAGCCGCTTAACTAAAGTCAAAATAGACACGGATTAACCGGCAAACGCTCAGATAATCTACTTGTATCCCTTGTAGGTATGCTGTACCATTCTGCGCCCTAAACATATTGTTATTAACATGCATGTGGTGTCCGACTACGGGTTGGAAGAGCGACATGGCCTTACACTTTTGAGGTAACCCCAATGAAACCAGGTATCCACCCAACATACGCTATCATCACTGCAAACTGTACTTGTGGTAACGTTATCAAAGTAAACTCTACTGCTGGTAAAGATCTGCATTTAGACGTATGTGGTGCTTGTCACCCATTCTACACTGGTACACAAAAAGTTGTTGATACCGGCGGTCGTATCGACAAATTCAACAAGCGCTTTGCAGTGCTTGCAAAGAAATAATTGCGATTGCAATGTTTCTAGAAAAGGCGCCTATGGCGCCTTTTTGCTTTTTGTTATTCGTCGATTTTCTTTATTCCGCTTATTCTACATATCTAGCTGGTACGACTTCACTCAATAAATAGTCAACTTATTTTGTATTGAGAGTTCAAGTGTATAATTCGACTTATTTATAGCAATTAACTATAAGATAAATATGCTAGTCGCCATATATTGTAATTTAACCAACATTTTTGAGATTAAGTCGCTACAACTAGCGCAGTAACTACAAAATATATGTTTGTTTCCTACAAAACATATTAAGAAATGCAGCTTTATTATAGGAGATAAGTTTATAAAACTAAGCTTAGAGGGTCTATTTGGCGGCTAAAGTGAAATTTATGAATCTCTTATTTATAAATTCCCCTTATTGGCGTATCTTACCCCGACCAGCCAGACTATTAACATCACCCTTTGGTGAGACTAGATGTGTGTTGGTAGGTCTTACTCTCATAAATTATAAATGTCGCATTTCAGGATTTTAAAATGTCAGATATTCGTCAACAAGCACTCGATTATCATGAATTCCCCATACCAGGCAAAACCGCAGTTTGCCTTACCAAACCCGCCGAAACGAGTCACGATCTCGCCCTAGCTTATAGCCCTGGTGTGGCTGAGCCAGTACGCGAAATCGCTGCAGATCCTGACAATGCGTATCGTTATACCAATAAAGGTAATACGGTTGCCGTGATTACCAATGGTACGGCTATCTTAGGTTTAGGGAATTTGGGCCCTTTGGCTTCTAAACCTGTAATGGAAGGTAAAGCATTATTGTTCAAGCATTTTGCGAATATCGATTCGACAGATATTGAGATTACGCATAATACGCCTGAGGAATTTATCAATACTGTTGCTGCGATTGCTGACACTTTTGGTGGTATCAATCTTGAAGATATTAAAGCGCCCGAATGCTTTGTTATCGAACGTGAATTGATTGCTCGTTGTAAAGTACCTGTATTCCATGATGATCAACACGGCACCGCAATCGTGACTGCGGCGGGTATGATCAATGCGCTGGAAATTCAAGGCAAGTTGATAAGCGACGCGACTTTTGTGTGTATGGGCGCGGGTGCTGCTGCCATCGCTTGTATGACTATGCTGGTAAAATGCGGTGCGAATCGCGCCAACATTTACATGCTAGATACTAAAGGTGTTATTCATTCTGGCCGTACAGATCTTAATGAATATAAAGCACTATTTGCGAATGATACCGAAAAACGCACGCTTCTTGATGTTATTAAAGGTGCAGACGTATTTTTAGGTCTATCAGGTCCTGACGTCATTGGTGCAGAAGAAGTCGCGCTGATGGCCGATAAGCCAGTGATTTTTGCGTGTTCTAACCCAGATCCTGAAATCAAACCTGCACTTGCTCATGCAACGCGTAGTGATTTGATCATGGGTACGGGTCGTAGCGACTATCCAAACCAAGTCAATAACGTATTGTGTTTCCCGTTTATTTTCCGTGGTGCATTGGATGTGCGTGCGTCTTGCATTAATGATGAGATGAAAATTGCGGCAGTTCATGCAATTGCATCACTGGCGAAAGAGCCTGTGCCTGCGAGTGTATTGAAGGCTTATCCTAATGTGACGTCGCTGAGTTTTGGCCCTGAATATGTGCTGCCAAAACCTATGGACCCACGTTTATTGCCAAATGTTGCCCGTGCGGTTGCACAAGCGGCTATCGACTCTGGTGTGGCTGCGATCACCACTTTACCTAAATACGCCGACTAGGCTAAAAGTGGTAAAAACATTAAAAAGAGGCTAATTAGCCTCTTTTTTGTTTTTAAGTGGACATTAAAGTCACAGCGTCTTAGTTGCCTTTTAGGTTATGCTACTGAATAATCAACGGACAACTTTGTTGTACTCCTGTTAAAATCGCACAAATAATTATAATAATCCTGCAGGATAGCGGATAGATGAAATTCACCCGAATGTTAACTACAAAATTAACCAGCTTTTGGTTAATGTCATTAGCCGCTATCGCCTTCGTATTTTTGCTGAGCGCTATGATGAGTTTCGTGCAGCTGACCTATAAATTTCAGCAGCAAAAAGTCGCTGAACTCGAAACTATGTTAGTCGATCAGTTCCAACACCAACCTGATTGGGAGCTAGAGGCTTGGCTACCGCCCATGCTGCTTGCTTACAATGCCGTTAATTTTCGGTTGACCTTGAAAGATGAAGTGTTATTTGCCTATGAAGGCAACCTTTCTACGCAAAATGCGATGGTGTATGACCATGTGCTAGAGCCGACATCAGGCTTGCGTATGCAGTTAACCTTGACTCAGCCCTTTGAACATTACACTTTCAGTTGGTATGAAATTCTGATTTTGTTGGTCGGTATCTTAGCCGTGGCTGCCTTAGTGCGTTTTGGTTATTTATGGTTTTCACAGCAGCTCGATGGCATTGAAGAATTAGCCTTACGCAGTCGATTGATTCTGCAAGGTAAGCATGAGCAAGCACTCGCGACTCCCGGAAATGGTAAACCAAGGCTGATTAACCGTGCTTTGACTAAGTTGTTAGAAGAGTTACAGGACGCACAAAAGGAGCGTGGGCGTTTCGACAAGTTCATCCGTTCTAATACCTTTCTTGATGCGGAAACGCGCATTGGTAACCGACTCTTTTTGAATAATCGTCTCGACGCCCTTAGTCATAATCAGGCTATGCTTGCCCATGGGGTAATCTATTTATTAGAAATGGATGATCTGGATTTATTGCAGCAATCCCAAGGTGAAGCAGTGACGAAAGAGCTATTAAACTCGACTGTTAATGCAATAAGTCAATTGCTGCAAACTCAAGCTAATAGTATTTTTGCCCGTCGCTCCCATAATCAATTTGCCATAGTCGTGCCGCAAATCTCCTTAATTGAAGCGGATCAATTTGCCAGCAAATTACTCAAGATATGTCTAAGCCAGCCTTTGCCTGATGTTGAGAATCGCGATAACTTTTTCCACCTCGGATGCGCTTATTTTACCGCAGGCGATAATGCGGCTCAGTTAATTGAAGAAGCCGATATGGCTTTGAGGGCGGCACAATTACAGGGTAATAGTAATTGGTTTATGTACGACAAAGGCGCGATTGATGAAGAATTTGCCAAAGGCTCAGTGCGTTGGCGAAGCTTTTTAGAAAACGCGTTAGTGCAGCGGCGCTTTTTTCCCTTTAGCCAACCCATAATCGACTCTGATGGTAATGAGCACCATAAAGAGATATTTACGCGGGCTCGGGATAATCAGGGGGCGTTAATCCGTGCCACACTGTTTATTCCAATGGCGAATAAATGTGGCTTAATGCCACAGGTCGAACGGCAAATTATTGAGCGGGTATTGTTATTATTGTCGAATGAATTAGCAGACGGCATATCGAATGCTCAAACAATTAAGACATCAGCGCCGCAGATATACAGTATTAATCTGAGTTTGGATTCGCTAATGAGCCGAGCCTTCACTCAATGGCTAAAAACGACGCTATTAGAATATCGCCATCTAACCACGCGACTGATTTTCGAAGTGTCTGAAGATATCGTTATTCAACATCAAGAAAAGTTGCAGCCTAAATTAGATATGATCCGTAAAATGGGCGCGAGATTATGCGTCGATCATGTGGGTCAGCAGGTTGTCGGTACTTATTACATTCGCGAATGCCATTTTGATTTAATTAAGTTACACAGATCCATCGTGCGTCATATTCATTTACGACCAGAAAACCAATTATTTATTCGCAGTTTGATTGGTGGTTTATATCGAACGGAAGTACAAGTCTGCGCCGAAGGGGTAGAAGTCTTTGAAGAGTGGCAGACACTGCAAATCCTCGGTGTTGGCGCAGCGCAGGGAATGTATTTCAGTGAACCCATAGAGGCTAAGTAAGGGAAGTTCAGTGTTTGGGTGATTAATATCGTCTTAGAGATAAATAGATCCTATTATTCACGTATTTATCTATAAAATACGAGCATTTGCGGCTAAACTAGCCAGTGCCAAAAATATGACGTTTGCGGTTTTTATTCTGTATCGAGCAGGTCATAGGTCAAGGAGCACTGGAGAGTGGAGTGACAGGAAGTTTGTGCGAAAGAGACTACTCAAGCTTTTAAATTCAGTTGGTTATAGGCATCTTTATGGAAAAAAGTCTTATAGGTCGATTAGCCTTTTGGCAGAAGAGAACAGAACCGACTAGCCTTGGTGTCTATGTCTGCGCCGATAAATTATGGGTTTACGCACCTGCCCAAAAAGAAAATGCTGAGCAGTGGTTACCCTTTGAGCTGAAAGATGAGCACTGGTCATTGGCGTTTGCTGCTGTGGCTAAATCCTTTCCCAATGCACAGTTACAGCTGATTTTGGCTTCCGGCCTTTATCAATTACTGCTGACCGATAAACCGAACGTCGATACTGTCGAGTTATCCCAAGCTTTGCTGTGGTCAATTAAAGACATGGTCACGCTACCTGTACCGCAAATCCATTTGGATTACTTTGAGTCACCCATTCCGAGTAATAAAATCAATGTTGTGGTGGTGGATAAAGCTAAGCTAGTGAGCATGGTGCAGGCCATTCATGAACAAGATTTACAACTTTTCGGTATTAGTATCGAAGAGTTAGCCGTGACTAACCTATTTAATGATGACAACCAAGCGCGTCTGGTGGTAAGCCATAATCCCGGTCAAGAATTGCTACTGACTGTGGTTAAGCAAGGTCAGCTGTATATGCAGCGTCGCGTACGCGGATTTACTCAATTGGATAAGACTCAAGCGGATGAGTTAAGTTATGGCATGGCAGACAATTTAAGCTTAGAAATTCAGCGCTCTATGGATTATTTTGAAAGTCAATTGAGACAGGCTCCGGTATCTTCTATCGAACTCCTCGCCGATGGTGCCGTGGATACTTTAGCTAAGTTAGTCTCGGCAAACTTCAATCAAGCTGTGAATGTCATTGATAAAAGCTGTGTTGGCGCGCGAATGGCGGGATTAGCCTTTGCTGAATTTTATCGAGGTACTGAGTGATTAAATACCGAGTCAATCTTTACACTCCTTCATTATTGCCCCCGAAGCAAAGATTAACCTTTGCGCGTTTAAGTGCCTACGCCTTGGTTTTTGCGATCTTATTTGCGGTTTTAGGTGGTTATAGCTACTGGCAAGTCAGTGAGTTACAACAGGCCCAGCAGTTGGCTGCCCAACAAAAGCAGCAATTCGATACCCAAAAACAGGCATTAGAAGCACAAATTGCTGCGCGTAAACCCGATGCCGATCTTGTTGCGCGAGTCGATTTAGCTGCACAACAGTTAGAGCTGAAGCAATTACTCATGGGAGAATTGAGTCTTAGGACTTCTTTAACTAGCCGTGGTTTTGCGCCAGTTCTTAAAGATTTAGCCGTCGTGTCGGATGCGAGTGTTTGGCTTAGTCATATCGTCATTAATGAGCAAGATTTTATGTTCGAAGGTTTTGCCGACCATCCTCAAAGCATTCCGCAGTGGATTGGCAAACTCAAAACTACGCAGACTTTAAAGGGGCAAGCTTTCTCGTCGATGAGCATGGATCGCGGTGAAGATAAACCTTTGGCCTTTACCTTGAAAAGCGATAACAAGGAGGAAGCCGCGCAATGAAGCAAAAGTTAGCCCAATTAGGACAACAGTTTGATGCGCTAAGTCGCCGTGAGCGAGTGTTGATCTCAGTCGCCATTCTGGCCGTGGTCGGCATGCTGAGTTATTTACCTTTAGAGTCCCTGTGGAAAACCCATGTGGCTGTTTCACAACAGCTAAAAGCCTTAGAGCAGGAAAACGCGATTTCGGCTCAGCAGATTGACTTGTATCAGCAACGTTTAGCGTTAGATCCCAATCAAGATTACCAACAGCGTTTAGTGCTGTTGCAGCAACAGAATCAAGCCCTAGATGCCCAGCTCGATGAGCAGATGGTGGATATGGTGCCGGCAGACTATATGCCGCAGTTGCTGGGTAATTTACTAGGACAAGTGCAAGGGATTAAATTAGTTAAGTTTATGTCGATAGCGCCCATCCCTTTGTTACCTGTGGGTGAAGAGAAAAAACTCAATCTATATAGCCATGGTATTCGCTTAAGTCTAGAGGGCGATTATTTTTCTGTGTTGCGCTTTGTTGAAGCCGTTGAGGCCATGCCAGATAAACTTTATTGGAAGCGTCTCGACTATAAAGTCGCGGAATATCCAAAAGCGACCGTTGAGATTGAACTTTATACCTTGAGTATTAATAAGGACTTTATCAGTGTTTCTAAATAAGTCTTATATTATCAGTGTGTTGTTATTGGTTAGTAGCCCTATGGTATCTGCTGAATCGCTGCGCGACCCGACTTTGCCCGGTAAAGGCTTTGCTGTGCAGGGTCATGCGAGTCAAACGCAGGATCAGGCGCTTGTACTTAACAGCATAGTAAGCTCAGGAAACACGGCTTATGCTGTGATAAATAACAAGATATTGTCTGTTGGCGACAGCGTTCAGGGGCTGAGTATCGTTAAAATTACCCCCACTTATGTATCGCTGTCCGATGGACGGAAATTGACATTGTTTCAAGCAATAACAGAGAGATAGGGAATACACCTCAGATGAAAGCGATTAAATACTTTACACCTCTGCTCTCACTTTGCCTTGTGGCGTGTCAGACCACAAATAGGCCACAGCCGGAGGCGAGTAAGGCGGAATTAGCGGCCTCAATGGCAACGGCATCAACGACGCCACCGCCTGCGACTATGCCGGACGCGGTTCAGCGGGAATTGAATTCAGGCGCATTGCTATCAGGTTTGACCCCCACATTGGAAACTGAGCGTCGTTTCGATGTATCAGCCCACGATGTTGATGCTAAAGTATTTTTTCCAAGCTTAGTTCAAGGTACACCGCTGAGTGTTGCCGTACATCCTGACGTGCAAGGTACGATTTCATTATCCCTTAAAGGTGTGACGTTAACTGAAGCAATTCAAGTGGTTGAAGATATCTACGGCTACGAAGTCAGTCGCGAAGGGCGCATCCTAAGAGTGTTTCCTGCTGGAATGCGTACCGAGACGTTTCCGCTGAATTATCTCTACATGGAACGCGATGGCTTATCTGTGACGTCAGTGAGTTCAGGACGGATTTCGGATAGCAATAATTCCAATAGTAATTCGAACAATAACAATTCAAACAATAGCGGCTCGAATAATAACAATAACTCGAACAGCAGTAATGGCAATAACTCGAGTAGTAATGGCGGTAGCGATAGTAGCAACGGTACTTTTATCCGTTCGCGTACTAAGACAGATTTTTGGGGAGAGTTGAAAGAGACATTATCCTCGATAATCGGCGAAACGGGTGGCGGTCGTCAGGTTGTTGTTACGCCGCAGGCGGGTTTAGTCACTATTCGTGCTTTTCCTAGTGAATTACGCCAAGTGCGTACTTTCTTAAATTCCGCAGAAAGTCATTTACAACGCCAAGTAATTTTAGAAGCGAAGATCCTTGAAGTCACATTATCCGATGGTTATCAGCAAGGTATCCAATGGGATAATGTGCTGGGACATGTTGGCAATACTAATGTGAATTTTGGTACATCAGCGGGCCCAGGTTTAAGTGATAAAATCACCTCGGCTATGGGTGGTGTCACCTCGTTGAGCATTAAAGGTTCTGACTTTACGACTATGATCAACCTATTAGATACCCAAGGTGATGTAGATGTACTGTCTAGCCCAAGGGTCACTGCATCGAATAACCAAAAAGCCGTAATTAAAGTGGGTTCCGATGAGTACTTTGTCACCGACGTTTCTTCGACCACAGTTGCGGGAACAACACCTGTGACGACTCCGCAAGTCGAGCTTACGCCGTTTTTCTCGGGCATAGCCTTAGACGTTACGCCGCAAATTGATAGTGACGGCAATGTGTTACTGCATGTGCATCCATCTGTTATCGATGTAAAAGAGCAGAGAAAAAATATCAAAGTGAGTAATGAATTGCTTGAATTACCCTTAGCTCAGAGTGAAATTCGTGAGTCTGATACTGTCATCCGCGCGGCTTCCGGTGATGTGGTGGTGATTGGTGGTTTGATGAAGAGTGAAAACATCGAAGTGGTATCGCAAGTGCCTTTGTTGGGTGATATTCCCTTCCTAGGTGAATTGTTTAAAAACCGTAGTAAGCAGAAGAAGAAAACCGAGCTTATTATTCTGTTAAAACCTACGATAGTCGGTGTCGATACTTGGAAAACGGAGCTGCAACGTTCTAAGACCTTATTAGATCGTTGGTATCCGGAGACAAAGTAAGCTTCTATGTATCAGAAGCATTTTGGCCTAAGCCAACCTCCATTTTCACTGACACCTAACACCGGATTTTTTTTCGGTCTGTCGCCACATGTGGAAGCCTTGCAAGTCTTGCAAACCGCTCTGCAAACGGGCGAGGGCTTTATCAAGGTGACAGGGGAAGTGGGGACAGGTAAAACGTTGATTTGCCGCAAGCTCATTAACGAATTGCCGAGTCAGTTTCATTGCGCATATTTGCCTAATCCTTATCTCACTCCTGCTGAATTACGCTGGGCGGTAGCGAGTGAGCTGGGCCTTAAATACACCAGCAATATCGACCAGCAGCAACTCACTGGACTTATTCAACAGCAGCTTTTAGCCTTGAGCGCCCACGGGCACGCCATCGTATTGGTACTCGATGAAGCGCAGGCATTGCCGGACGACAGTCTTGAGGCGCTGCGGTTATTCACTAATCTGGAAACCGAGACACGCAAATTATTACAGGTAGTGTTATTTGGGCAACCCGAGCTCGATGACAGGCTTAAACGCCAAGAATTTAGGCAATTAAGACAGCGGATTACTTTTAGCTACAACCTTCGCCCACTGACATGGGATGAAACCGACGCTTATCTTCGCCACCGATTAGCTATCGCTGGGCGTGCGGGCGAACCACTCTTTACATCACGGGAAACACGTCAGATAGCCTATGCGTCCCGAGGGATCCCCAGATTGATCAATATTCTTGCCCATAAAGCCTTGTTATTGAGTTTCGGCGAAGGCGCTACTCGTGTGCAAACCTCCCACGTTAAAGCCGCAATTCAAGACACCGAAGATGCAAGTGTTCGCCGATTATTATCGTGGAAATGGTTGCCTTTTTTCACTTTGATGACAGTGGCTTTTGGTTTGGGATTACAACACTTTTTCAGGGGTGTTGTATGAGCGTGATCAACAAGATGCTGCAGGATCTCGACAAACGTCAACAGGGGCATGAGCTCAGCAACATGGCTCAGCCACAGGTGCAATATTTAGCTCGCAGGCGGGCTCCGTTTAACGGGCTGCTGCTCTGTGGGGTGTCATTGCTATTCGGTGGCGGCGCGGTTTATGGCTGGCAACTTTTCATGGCAAAGCCTGCTGAAGCGACTATTTCGGCTCAAACAAATGGGCAAAATGAATCTACTCAGACTCAAATCGAGCCTGTGCAGGTAGACAAGATTACTTCGAGGCAGCCTTCAGCAAGCGTCGTTGTCGTCGAAGAACCGCTTAAAGTTGCGACGACGCAGGAGTTTACGACTAAGAATGAAGAGCTTGAACCCAGTGTCGACGACGTTGTACTTAATCAGCCGCAAGAATTTGAATCAGAACATGATGTTGAACAAGAGTCACAACGGCAACAAGATGAGAGCTCAGTACTCGCAGATGGCCTAGTCGATACGTCAAGCGAGCCAAGCCATTCACAGTCAAATCGTGTGACATCGAGTGTGCGAAGCGCCGAGGTCACTGCTGCCGCACCCTCTGCATTAATGATGTCAGAACGTGCCAGTGTTGCCGCCGATAATGAACTTAACGCGAGCAATGAGCTTAAAGTACAAGAAGTTAAAGCTGATGCAGGCACTAATCGACTCACGCCCCAACAGCAAGGGCAAATGGCGATTACTGAGGTGAAGTTGACCCCAAAGCAGCTGGCGCAGAAGCGGTTCACATTAGCGAATGAGGCTGAAAGGGATGGCAAACTCAAAGATGCCATTAGTTATTATGAGCAAACATTAGGCTTTGATCCCAGTATGCATGAAGCGCGCAAGCAGTTAGCTGCGCTGCATTATGGGCAAGGTCAATTAGCCAAAGCCAGTGAAGTGTTACTGCAAGGCATGCTGTTATTCCCACAGCAGTTAGACTTTGCCTTATTGCTTGCTCGGGTTCAGCAAGCCTCTGGTCAGGCTGATCTCGCATTAGTGACGTTAGCCAACATACCTGACACGCATCCACTGGCGAGACAAAAGTGGATGGCACAATCGGATTTAGCGCAAAAGTTAGGACAGTTTTCGTTGTCAGAACAAGCCTATAGACAATTATTGCAACAAGAACCTCAACAGGCTAAATGGTGGATGGGGCTGGCCTATGCGCTCGATTCGCAGCAGCAATTTCCCCAAGCACGCCAAGCCTATCGGACTGCTTTAGGCCATAGAGGCTTATCGGCGCAGGCGAGTGCCTTTATTGAACAACGTTTGACTCAGCTAGGAGATAGCCAATGAAACCCAGATTAAAAATGCGTTTGGGCGATCTGTTAGTTCAAGAAGCCATTATTACTGAAGCGCAGTTGCAACAGGCGTTGGCCGAGCAGCGCAATACGGGCAAAAAACTGGGTCGTACTCTGATTGATTTGCAATCGATTACCGAACATCAGTTACTGCAGTTCTTGTCGCAACAATTGAATGTGCCTTTGCTGGATATCAGTAAAATGCCAATCCCTGCGGAAGTGGTACATCTTATTCCTGAGGTGCAAGCACGACGTTTCCGCGCTTTAGCGGTTGAAGACCGGGGCGATAGCGTATTAGTTGCAATGAGCGACCCCGCGGATTTGCAGGCGCTCGATCACCTCGAAATGCTTATCGCACCTAAGCGTTTGAAGTTAGCGGTAGCGCCCGAGCAGCAACTGCTGCAAGCGTTTGATAACTTATATCGCCGTACAGACCAAATTGCACAGATCGCCGGTAAGCTCGAAGAAGAATACGCCGCCGATGAGATGTTCGATTTAGCCAGCCTCACGTCGGGTGACAGTGACAATGAAACCACAGTGGTTAAGTTGCTGCAGTCGATTTTTGAAGATGCGGTGCAAATGCGCGCCTCGGATATTCATATCGAACCCGGTGATAAAGCCTTACGTATTCGCCAGCGTATCGATGGTCAGCTACATGAAACGATTCTGAATGAAGTTAATATTGCTGCCGCTTTAGTATTGCGACTTAAGTTGATGGCGGGGCTCGATATTTCCGAGAAACGTTTGCCGCAGGATGGTCGTTTCCATATGGAAATCAAAGGTCATCATATCGATGTGCGTATGTCGACTATGCCGATTTACCACGGCGAATCTGTGGTGATGCGTTTACTCGATCAATCGGCGGGTTTATTGACCTTAAACGAAACCGGTATGCCGCCTGCTATTTTGGCGCGTATTCGTAAACAGATTAAACGTCCCCACGGCATGCTACTGGTCACAGGTCCAACGGGTAGCGGCAAAACGACCACCTTGTACGGTATTTTGAGCGAGCTCAATACCGCCGACCGTAAGATCATCACGGTGGAAGATCCGGTCGAATATCAATTGCCGCGGATCAACCAAGTACAAGTTAACCATAAGATTGGCTTAAACTTTTCAAATGTATTACGCACCACCTTGCGTCAAGACCCCGATATCATCATGGTGGGGGAAATGCGTGACCAAGAAACCGTGGAGATTGGTCTTAGGGGCGCATTAACGGGTCACTTTGTGCTATCGACCTTGCATACCAACGATGCGGTCACCAGTGCGCTGCGTTTACTCGATATGGGCGCTGCGAGTTATTTAGTTGCTAGTGCCTTAAGGGTGATTATTGCCCAGCGTTTAGTGCGCCGTGTCTGCCATAACTGTGGGGTAGAGTATCAACCGACACCGCAGGAAAAAGCCTGGCTGAGTAGTGTGAGCCGCAAAGATTTTACCCATGCGAATTTTAGGATTGGCACGGGTTGCCAGAGTTGTAATGGCAGTGGTTATCGCGGGCGGATCGGTATTTTTGAAATCCTCGAGCTAGATGAAAAGATGATCGATGCTATGCGTACTGGTAATCCGCAGGATTTTGCCAGAGCCGCGTTGCAGAGCCCTAACTTCACCCCACTCGCAGAGTCTGCTTTGCAATATCTGAGTGAAGGCATGACGACGATTGAAGAGGTCGCTAAGTTGGTGGAAGACGTGAGTGAATCTCAGATACCTTTGTCGAAGGATATTATCAGCCAACAAGGCGCTGAGGCGTAATTATGCCAATTTATCAATACCGTGGACGCAGTGGTCAAGGTCAATCCGTTACGGGACAATTGGATGCCGCGTCGGAAAGTGCCGCTGCTGACATGCTATTGGCGCGTGGCATTATCCCCCTTGAAGTCAAAGTCGCCAAAGTGGCTAAGTCGTTCTCACTGACTAAGTTATTTGGTGGCAAAGTCGCGTTAGAAGAATTACAGATTTTTACCCGACAAATGTACTCCTTGACCCGTTCTGGCATTCCTATTTTGCGGGCAATAGCAGGCTTATCTGAAACGGCACATTCCCAGCGAATGAAAGATGCGCTTAATGATATTTCTGAGCAGCTCACCGCAGGGCGACCCTTGTCATCATCCATGAATCAACACCCTGATGTGTTTGATTCTTTGTTTGTTTCTATGGTGCACGTGGGGGAGAACACGGGTAAGTTAGAAGATGCCTTCATTCAACTTTCAGGTTATATCGAGCGTGAGCAAGAGACGCGGCGACGAATTAAATCGGCCATGCGTTATCCCATGTTTGTATTGATTGCGATTGCGCTCGCTATGGTGATCCTCAATATCATGGTGATCCCTAAGTTTGCCGAGATGTTTTCTCGCTTTGGCGCCGACTTGCCGTGGGCGACAAAAGTGTTGATTGGCACATCAAATCTATTCGTGAATTATTGGGCGCTGATGTTGGTGGCGCTGATTGGCACTATTATTGGCATTCGTTACTGGCACCATACGGAAAAAGGTGAGAAGCAGTGGGATAAGTGGAAGTTACACATTCCCGCCGTAGGGTCGATTATTGAGCGTTCGACGTTAGCCCGTTATTGTCGCAGTTTCTCTATGATGCTCAGTGCGGGCGTGCCGATGACGCAGGCCTTAAGTTTAGTGGCCGACGCGGTAGATAATGCCTACATGCACGACAAGATAGTCGGTATGCGCCGTGGCATAGAGTCTGGCGACTCTATGCTGAGGGTATCGAATCAGAGCAAGTTATTTACGCCACTAGTGCTGCAAATGGTGGCTGTGGGCGAAGAAACGGGGCAAATCGATCAATTACTCAATGATGCGGCAGATTTCTATGAGGGCGAAGTAGACTATGATTTAAAGAACCTCACCGCGAAATTGGAGCCAATTTTGATCGGTTTTGTGGCCGTGATTGTCTTAGTGTTGGCCTTGGGGATATATCTGCCAATGTGGGATATGCTCAATGTGGTCAAAGGCGGTAAGTAAGCGATATGGATAATATTTATTTCCTATCTTATACGTGGGACTGAGGTTAAATGCAGACTCAGCAAAAGGCTGAAAGCGATCTATTACGTATCTATGGACGTATGATCGCCATTGGAATTGTATTGGTTATCATGGCGGTGATCGGAGCTAAGTACTTTTTTACGCTACCGCAAATAGCGGCTCGTGGATTGGAAGTGGAACACGCCCGTTTTTTAAATGTGCTGGTGATGGTGCGTTCCCAGTGGTTGTCTTTGGGTAAGCCGGCGCAATTGCAGTTGAACTGGGAGGTATTTGATAATCCCTCCCCAGAAACTGAGTCGAGTGTTGTCGATATCAATGATTTAGGATGGCCACAACCTAAGCACTTAAATGATCAAGGCTGCCAAGATTTGTGGCAACAGTTAATGGGCGCTGAAACTGATAATTTAGGTCTAGAGGCGGATTATTTGGCTAAGGATAATAGCTGCCACTATCGGTCTAAAAATGGCGATAGTTTAGGCTATCAACTGAACTCTGGCAGGGTCATTTTTTTGACTGCTCCGTAAAATATTGTTAACTCAATGGCTTTTTAAAATTGATTTAACTGTTAGAATAAAATTTCTGAGGTCTGGGGACATATATATGAAAACTAAGCAAACAGGGTTCTCATTAATCGAACTTGTGATTGTGATTGTGATTTTGGGTTTACTCGCCGCAACTGCGATCCCACGATTCTTAAATGTCACCGATGATGCTGAAGATGCCAGTGTTGACGGTGTTGCGGGTGGTTTATCGACTGCAGTTAGCTTTGTGCGTTCTCAGTGGGAAGTTGATGGGCGTCAAAATAGCAGCGTTATCCTCGACGGTAACACAGTAAATGTCGATACACGTTTTGGCTATCCAACGGGAACTTCAGTAACCAGTGCGACAGCTATGACAAATGCCAGTTGCCAAGAAGTGTTTAACACTGTGTTGCAGAGTGCTCCACGTAACGTATTATTTAACCAAGATGCACGTAATCAACGTTATACCGCTCGTGTTATTAACGCCGCAGGCGGCAGTGCTAACTCAATTACTGGCGCAGTCGTCGCAGGTTTAGATTTATGTGTTTATCACCAAGTGGCTTCACTGGTGCTAAATCAAACGAATGGTGTACCCACTCCTGCCCCTGATTTAACAACGGTAGGTGCTAAGGGAATTGTGTATAACCCAGGCACAGGCAGAGTGTTAAGCTTCACTCAAACACCATTTGTACCATAGGCCGTAATTAATAGTTTTATTTTATTCATGTTTTAAGTAGCTTAGTTTAAAAGTGACTTAACTTAATTAGTACTCACACGAGTACTCACTTAGAAAGAAAGGTAGTTTTATATGAAAAGACAACAAGGTTTTACCTTAATTGAATTAGTCGTAGTGATCATCATCTTAGGTATTCTTGCTGTCACAGCGGCACCTAAGTTTATTAACCTGCAAGGTGATGCAAGAGCTTCAACTATTCAAGGTATGAAAGGGGCTATTCAAGGGGCGAATAGCTTAATTTATTCAAAAGCTGCATTACTCGGAATTGAACGTGCAGCAACAGGTAGTGTTGATGTGCTCGGTAATACTGTTGCAGGGACTCCTGCGACAGGTACTGCTGACGATGTTCCAGTTGTCTTTGGTTATATGGCTGCGACAGAAGCAGCTTTAGAAGCGGGAATGGATGTGGCTTTTGATGCAGGTACTTCACCTACTGTAGCAGGCAGTAATGATTGGATTATTAATGTAGTAGGCAATAGCGCTACAATTTGGCCTCGTGGAGCCCCAGCTGATGTTGCTACTCCAGCTGCAAGTTGTAAAATTGTTTATACACAAGCAGCAAGTGCAGGTGCTTTGCCGACTATTACTCTAACCGATAATGGTTGTTAATTTAATTTATGTGAAAAGGCCTGCCTAGCAGGCCTTTTTTTTAGATAAAATGCGGTTCTTACATGATTTTAAATAAATGAGTCCGCCAAGAGTTTTCCGACATTTATTTGCGTTAATCATATCGTTGGCAGAAACTGAACCTAGTACATGAAATCAGCAATTAACGCGAGTGATGCTTAAATTCTCTATGTCAAAACAAGCTGGATTTACCTTAGTAGAATTAGTAACGACCATCATCTTGATTTCAATTCTTGCTGTGGTTGTACTGCCACGCCTGTTTACTCAGTCTTCCTACAGTGCCTATAGTTTACGTAACGAGTTCATTAGCGAGCTGCGTCAAGTACAGCAAAAAGCGCTCAATAATACCGACAGATGTTTTCGTGTAACTGTTTCTGGCACTGGCTATCAAGTGAGTCAATTCTCTGCCCGAAATGGGGCGGTTTGTTCTGGTACTGCATTATCGCCAAACCCGCTTTATACCCAAGCTTTTCAAGGTGGTGCTCAATTAGTGCTAGTGAGCACTAACAGCAGCAACTTTACCCTTGATTTCGATATCAATGGCCGACTTTTTCCAAGCTGTAATGGTGATTGTATTCGCGTGACCGCAAATGACACTGTGATGATTAATATATCCTCCGAGGGCTATATTTATGCGAATTAATCCTCGGTTGCTATTGGGCAAAGCATCAGTAAAAGCATCCAAAAAAGCCAAACCACAGAAGGGTTTTACCCTTATCGAATTAGTCATTGGTATGTTAGTTATTGGCATTGCAATAGTGATGCTAACCAGCATGTTATTCCCCCAAGCTGATCGTGCGGCCAGTACCTTACATAGAGTACGCAGTGCTGAGCTTGCACATTCGGTGATGAATGAAATCTGGGGTAAACGTTACGATCAAAACACTAATGCCAATGGTGGCACACCAGCCTGTGGTAGTCCGCTCGGTAGTAATTGTTCAACGTCATTAGGCCCTGAGTTCGGTGAGAGTCGTAACAACTTTAACGATGTGGATGATTACAACGGCTTAAATGAAACCGCGACTATGCTCAATTCGACCCAAACCTATGCAAATGCTTATCCTAACTATCATTTAAGCGTCATAGTTGCCTATGGCGCAGTGTCCAATACTAAGCTAGTGACGATTAATGTGACGACGCCCGACAACGAAGTGATTACTTACAATATGGTGAGGAGTAATTACTGATGGCCTCACCTTTATCTACGGTTAATAAAAAATCCACACTAGGTTTTACCTTGGTCGAGATGGTCACTGTTATCTTGATTCTGGGGATTCTCGTAGTCGGGGTGAGTAGTTTTATTATTTTTGGTACGCGGATTTTTGTTGAGTCGAGTTCAGTCGATCAAGTGCTAAGTCAGAGCCGTTTTGCTGTTGAGCGAATGACCCGTGAGTTGCGTAGTGCCTTGCCTAATAGCCTGCGAGTTAATACCGATTCGCTGACCTATCAATGTGTTGAGTTTGTGCCTATCGAAGCCAGCACGACTTATCTAACCATGCCAATAGTGCCAGCTGCCGCCGCGAGTACTGGGATAGTTATTCTAGATAATACCGCGAGTGCGATTCGCGTGAATCAATTCGCTTGGATCTATCCCTTGATTGATGCCGATGTGTATAGCAGCGCGAGACAAAAGCGGGCACAGGTTAAAACGATTGCTACTGCGCCTTCTCTTTTGGAGCATCAAGTTACGCTGACTTTTACTTCGCCAACACGTTTTGCAGAAGCATCACCACGACAAAGGATCTATTTTGGTTCGAGTCCAGTGAGCTATTGCTTTGAAAAGGGGCCAAGCGGCAATGAATTACAATTATTGCGTTATGCTGGTTATAGCTTTAATGCCATTCAGCCAAATCCTGCCGCTATGCCTGCCACTATGGGCACGGGCGTGCTAATGGCGCAAAGTGTGGCAAATGTTTTAAATAATGGTGCTGATTTACCGCTGATTTTAACGCCATCTAGCCTAGTGAATAATGCCATGGTGCATTTACAACCGCGGTTTAATGTTAATGGTGAGACGTTCCAATATCGACATCAAGTGCAGGTGATCAATGTCCCTTAATTTATATCGTCAATCGACAGGTCATCACTCGGTAATGCGAATCTTACCCAGAACATCACTAGCAAGGTTGCAACGAACTGCTTTACCTGCGCGTCAACGCGGCAGTGCATTGATTATTGCCGTGTTTGTGATCACAGTGATGTTTCTACTGGCGTCAGCCCTGATCAATATTGTGCAGGATGGCGATACTGGATTAACCCAGGAGGTGTGGGGGACTCGTGCCTTTGCCGCCGCGAACAGTGGCGCCGATGCCGCATTGGCAACATTATTCCCATTAAATGGTTCAGTTGGCATTTGCCCTGCAACGAGCACTTGGAATCCTCCTAATGTAACCGGTTTCCATGCCTGCACTGTGACCTTGACGTGCAAACCCTATGCGGTAGGTACCACCACCCAATATCGAATCAACAGTAAAGCGGTATGTGAAAGCGGCGAGACCCGTGTTAGCCGACAAGTTGAGGTAGAAGCTCGTGGGAATTAATCTTTTTTATCGTGCCATATTGGCAGCACTTATCTTGAGTTTTCCCTCGTCAGTGATGGCATTCGACCCTATTGATCAGAGTGTGATTTTTGCCAAAGTTGCTCAAGGGCATCATGGTGATTACTCAAACGTGTGCCGTCAGATATCATCGCCACAATTAATGATAAATGGTAATGGCATCATTAATGGTACTGGTGGTGCTGCATTAGATTATTGCTCGAGTAACGATGGCAGTGGGCTTTCTAATAACAGTTGTGATAACGGTACAGGCGGAGTGCGGAAATGCACTATCGATGGCAGTGATATTCGAGGTTTAAAATTAACTGGGAGTAATGCTTTTTTATCGAGTAGTGGTGCTGGTGGCGGTTATGGTTCTTGTAATACTGGCGAGCAATTAACGCTTGGTGGTAATGGGCAAAGTCAGTTTAGCAATGTTTCGCTTTATTCTGCTTGTACTCTGACTCTATCGGCAACTCAAAATGAGTATCGATTTAACACTATCGCTATTGGAGGCGGCGCGACACTCGTTTTACCTGAAGGGGACTATTGGGTAGATAGTTTTACTTTGAATCAAGATGCTAAGGTGATTTTGCAAGGCAATGTCCGCATTTTTATAAAGCAACAGTTTGAATTAAATGGCAGTAAATTCAATGAAAATAATGCTGCTTCTGCTCTTATTATTGGTTATAGCAATATTCAGCTAAATAGTGATGCTGTACTCAATGGGCGAGTTTATAGCGATGCAACATTAAGTCTAAATAATAACTCGATTATCAATGGCCGAGTCACCAGCCGTTATTTGGTTATGAGTAGTGGTCGTATTAATGATTATGTACCGGTATTACAGTGTTTTAATGACACTTTCTCCCAAAGTGCATTAAGCAGTGATTGGGTCGTTTCCCGTAGCAGTGGCACTTTTACTCCATCTATTCGAAGTGGTCGATTACGCTTAACCGAAGCTAAATCTGACCAATCTACGGCATCTACCTATCAAAGACTCTTTCCTGGAAAAGCTAACTTAGTGGAGATCCAGTTTGATCACTATGCCTATGGTGGCAATGGTGCCGACGGCATTGCGGTAGTGTTATCGGATGCTTCTATAACGCCGCAGCCTGGCGCCTTTGGCGGTCCATTGGGTTACGGTTATAAACCTGGTATTAATGGGTTCGCGGGTGGTTGGCTTGGGTTTGGTATTGATGAGTTCGGTAACTTCTCCGGTGAAGGCGGTAGTTCTAATGTCGGTCAGCGACGCCAGTCCGTTGCGGTTCGCGGTTCGGGTGTCGGCACGTCAGGGTATAATTATTTACGCGGCGCTTGTAGTAATGGCACTACTAATACGAACGGTAGTTGCTTATCGCCTGCGGTAGACGGCAATAATGTGTCGCCTGCACACAGGTATAAAATCACAATTGATTCGCAAGCCGCGAATCAATCTATTGTGAAAATTGAGCGTAATACAGGTTCTGGTTTTGTGACTTTAGTTCCCGCATTTAACGCCGCAGCACAAAATGGTCAGGCGGCCATTCCAAGTGATTTTTTATTGTCTTTAACGGGCTCAACGGGGGGCTCAAATAACAACCACGAAATCGATAACGTGCAAATTTGTGCGTTAAAATCGAATCCTATTGGTGCTCAGATCGATCATTTTGAGTTTGATCATACGGGTCAAGGTCTGACCTGTAATGCTGAGACGGTAACGATTAGAGCCTGTGCAAATGCGAGTTGTAGTCAACTCTTTACTGCACCTCTTAGCGCAACCTTATTACCTGATTCTGCGGCAGATGGCGTATGGGTTGGCGGTAATCAAGTGAGTTTTAGCGGTGGCACAGCGCAACTGCAACTGAGGCGAAATACTCCCGGTGTAGTGACTTTAGGCGTGAAGGGCTCTAATCCCACCACCAAACCCTTAAGCAAAACCCTTTGCCGTATTGGCAATGGTGGCTTGAGTGAAAACAATTGTTCACTCACCTTTGCCGACAGTGGTTTTGTATTCGATGTACCCGATAAGCGTGCGAATCGCCCCGAGCAAGTGTTAGTCAAAGCGGTGAAAAAATCCGATGTGACGAAGCAGTGTATCCCAAGCTTCCAAAGCCAGACCAAAACGCTGAATTTCTGGAGCAGTTACCAAACGCCAAGCGCGCCTATCTCGTCTAAAGCCGTCACCATCAACAATACGGCAATTGGCACCTCGAGTGCCTTGCCTACGGCGGTGAACCTGCTGTTTGATACCAACGGACAAGCAAGCATTTCAGTCAATTACCCTGATGCAGGTAAATTACAATTAGATGCAAAATATACAGGTACTGGTGATGAACAGGGCTTAGTCATGGCAGGTTCAGACCAATTTGTCAGCGTACCAGCGGGATTGTGTGTTAAGCCTGTAGATGCCAATGCTAGCTGCTCAAGCGCGAATATGACGTGTAATGTTTATCGTAAAGCGGGTCAAACCTTTGGTATGACGGTGCAAGCGATGGCATGGGAAAAAGATGGCGATCCGGACTTTTGTTCGGGCAACTTACCCACGCCTAACTTTAGTGATGCGCAGATGAAGCTTGCCAGTAAAGTCGTTGCGCCAAGCATTGCCAACGGCGGACTTGATGGGGCGTTAGGCGTGGCATCCTACAGCCACTCGGCGCAGGCCAATAATCTCAATACCATCAGCAATCAGACCATCAGCGAAGTTGGAGTATTCCAAATTGCAGCGCAGGCGAGCCCAAATTATTTAGGGACGGCAAGCAGCTTAAATATTCCAATTGGATATTCAGCTAATATTGGCCGTTTTGTGCCCGATAGATTTTTAGTCAGTAACGTATCGGTCATACCTGCCTGTGGCGGCTTTAGCTATATGGATCAGCTGTTCCCTATGTCGATGGAGCTCAGTGCTTTAAATATCGCGGGGGATATAACGAAAAACTATTTCCCGCCATTTTCCCTCGCCACTGCCAAATTAGTGGGAGAAAATAACAATAATGGTGTCGATTTACAGAGTCGCTTAAGTGCCTTACCTATAAAGGCTGAAAGTTGGAATCAAGGTGTGGCGACGGTCGATGCTTCTTACCAAGCTAACTTTAGTCGGGTGACCCCAAATGTGGCGACGAATCTGTATCAGGATGGTCCCTTCGAGCTGCTCGATATTGGCGTGCAATTGATGGATAACGATCCTCGGCCGAATGGGCTTTACAGCTATGTGGCCTCACCAGACATGGATGCGGCATCTACAGGCACTTGCACTAACTGTAATGCTAAGAAAATCAGCACTCAAACCCTTCGTCATGGCCGTGTGGTGATGGATAACACCTATGGTCCTGAGACAGAAATACTGCGTATGCCGACTCGAGCCGAATATTGGAATGGCAGCAGCTGGGCCTTAAATACTGCCGATAACTGCACAACGGCAGTGTATGCTTTGGGTTCGCAGGTTGATCATTCCGCTCTGGGTTACAATTTTGATCCCGACTTAGTGGCGGGACAAAGTGTTGTGCGTTCTGGCGGGACTGCAACATTCCAAGCTGGCCAATTTGAGTTGCTCTGGCAAGCCGTTACAACAAGTGGGTTGCCATACCGCGGCCAAGTGACGGCGCCCTTGGATGTGCCGACATGGCTAGAATGGTACTGGAATTGGAATGGCGTATCGCCAACAGCGGTCACTGAACCGCGGGCAAGTGCGTATTTTGGTCGTTATCGAGGGCATGACAAAATAATCTATTGGCGTGAGGTAAACTAATCTGAGTTATTTCTCTCATTAAATTGAACTCAGGCTTTCCCTTGAAATGGGCTGCCATTTTACTTATTAGAAGTCGACGAAAACGCTTGTAACAGATTCTAAATGCAATGCCTTAGTTTGATATTTGTTGCTGAATTGTATGTTTACTCGTTTTTTGTTGCTGATATTTTCGTCAATAAACAGTATTTTCCGCTTAAATACTGTTTTTTACGTGGCGATTTGAAAAAAAATCACTTCATTAGCGATTGTTAACCTCCTCGGTCTTGTGGAATCAGGGTGGCATTGATAAAGTTAGCTGATTTTTCTTTTCTTCTGACTCCACAGAATACAGGCTAGTTACATGTTTAAGAAGCTACGCGGCATTTTTTCTAATGATCTATCGATCGATTTGGGTACAGCTAACACATTAATTTATGTTCGTGGCGAAGGCATAGTCCTCAATGAGCCTTCTGTTGTTGCTATACGTGGTGAGCGTAGTGGCTCCGGTCAGAAATCTGTTGCCGCGGTCGGCACAGAAGCTAAACAAATGCTAGGCAGAACGCCTGGCAATATCCAAGCTATCCGCCCAATGAAGGACGGTGTTATTGCAGATTTTTATGTGACGGAGAAAATGTTGCAGCACTTTATTAAACAAGTGCACAACAATAGTTTTTTTCGTCCAAGTCCACGCGTGCTTGTGTGTGTGCCCGTTGGTGCTACTCAAGTAGAACGCCGTGCTATTCGTGAATCAGCCATGGGCGCTGGTGCTCGCGAAGTGTATTTAATTGAAGAGCCAATGGCAGCTGCGATTGGTGCGGGTTTACCGGTATCTGAAGCGACCGGCTCTATGGTGGTGGATATTGGTGGTGGTACCACTGAAGTCGCGATTATTTCACTTAATGGTGTAGTGTATTCGTCTTCGGTACGTATCGGCGGTGATAAGTTTGATGATGCGATCATCAACTATGTCCGCCGTAATTACGGGAGTTTGATTGGTGAAGCTACGGCTGAGCGTATCAAGCACACTATCGGCACTGCTTATCCTGGCGATGAAGTACTTGAGATCGAAGTCCGCGGCCGTAATTTGGCAGAAGGTGTACCTCGTAGCTTTACACTGAACAGCAATGAAATTTTAGAAGCCTTACAAGAGCCATTATCTGGCATCGTAAGTGCTGTGATGGTGGCGTTAGAACAATCTCCACCAGAATTAGCTTCAGATATTTCTGAGCGCGGTATGGTGTTAACTGGCGGCGGCGCTTTATTGCGTGATTTAGACCGTTTATTAATGCAAGAAACCGGAATTCCTGTAATGGTGGCGGACGATCCATTGACCTGCGTAGCACGTGGCGGTGGTAAAGCCCTCGAAATGATTGATATGCACGGCGGCGATCTGTTCTCCGAAGAAACCTAATTTAACTTCGGTATGGGGCGGTTAATCACCGCCTTAGCTTTCCTATGAAGCCAATTTTTGTTCGTGGTATTTCAAACCAATTCCGTCTGACACTGGCAATTATTTTGTCGGTGGCTTTGCTCGTGGCTAATCATCGCCTCGATCCTGTACGGCAATCGTTATCCTCTTTTTTTAGTCCATTGCAGTATTTAGCGAGCGTGCCCGGTGTTGCGCTTGACTGGTCGTCTGAAAGTTTTGCCACCCGCAATATGTTAGCGTTGCAGAATAAAGAGCTGCTCAGGCAGCAATTGCTGATGAGTGAACGCTTACAGCGTTTCGAACACTTACGCCAAGAAAATGAACGTTTACGCGCACTGTTGGGCTCACCAGCCTACCTTGATTCGCGCAAAATGGTGGCTGAAGTATTGGAGGTTGCTAGCGATCCTTTCCATCACTATGCGGTGTTAAACCATGGTTCACGCAGTGGTGTATTTGTTGGGCAGCCTGTGGTCGACGCCCAAGGGGTTGTTGGCCAAGTGGTACAAGTCAGTGAAATGACCAGCAGGGTGTTATTGCTCTCAGATGTATCACACGGATTACCTGTGCGTATCACCCGTAATGATGTGCGCCTTGTTGCCAATGGTACGGGTGAGCTAGATGAAATAGAACTGCGCCATGTGGCCAAGAGTACTGACATTCGTGTCGGCGATTTGCTGGTCACCTCAGGTTTAGGGAATCGTTTCCCGGAAGGTTATCCGGTCGCGCGGGTAATGGAAGTGTTGACTGAGGATGGTCAAAGTTACGCTCGAGTCACCGCCCAGCCTTTAGCGGCGTTAGATCGTATTCGTTATTTATTGTTGATTTGGCCATCTCCCGATTCTGGTGTGACCTTACCGAGTCAGCCTACCGTGCCTGCTGCGGATCATTCATCGAGCGATAATGTATCAAAAGCAGATAGCGCTGTTCCTGCTGGCGGAAGTGTCACGCCAGCAGAGGCTTCTAAACCTGTGACCGCGCCTGCGACCAAACCGTCAACGGAAACCACTCCTCCTGTGGCTGAGGTGCATTAATGAGTTTTCAGGCCGCCAATGGGCGCTTTATTGTTTGGGTGACATTATTTATCGGCGTGATCAGCCAGATCATGCCTTTACCAAGTGCTGTTGATGCTTGGCGTCCAGACTGGCTATTAATGATTGTTCTCTATTGGTCTATCGCATTACCCCACAGATACAACATCTTAACCGCATGGGTTTTAGGCCTAGTATTAGATATTTTATTGGGAGCCACCTTAGGTGTGCGCTCTTTAGCCATGTCTTTGGTTATTTATATTGCTATCTTGCATTGCCAGCGTTTGCGAAACTTCCCTCAATGGCAGCAGTCGTTAGTGATCATGCTACTGATTTGTATTTATCACTTAGTGATTTATTGGGTGGAATTTGTGATGCAAGAGGCTGTTTTCAAAACGGATCTATTTTTACCTGCGATTTCAGGATTAGTGATCTGGCCTTGGATATTTTGGATTTTACGTCGGGTTCGACGTCATTATAAGGTTCGTTAACTGTGGATTTAGTTTTAGCTTCAACTTCGCCACGTCGCAAAGAATTATTGGCACAGATTGGATTCGGTCGTCCTGAGTTTAGTTTCACGCAAGTGGCACCGGATATTGATGAAACTGTGCAACAGGGCGAAGCGCCAAGGGATTATGTTCGACGTTTAGCTGCTGAAAAAGCCCAAGCTGGACTGGCATTATGCGCAGATATGTCACAGCCTGCTGTATTAGGTTCTGATACTATCGTGGTGCTTGAAAATCAAATATTAGGCAAACCGCAGGATGTGGCCGATGCTAAGCAAACGCTCAGTGAACTGTCTGGCCGAACGCATACTGTGATGACGGCTGTGGCACTGACCTACAAAGCAGGCGAGTCTGACTCAACCTTAAAAACTTCAGTGCGCTTAGTCGAAACACAAGTGCGTTTTTGCGCTTTATCGACAGCTGACATTGAGGCTTATGTGGCTTCAAAAGAGCCCATGGATAAGGCGGGCAGTTATGGCATTCAAGGGCTCGGCGGTTGCTTTGTGGCTGCAATTGAAGGCAGTTATTCTGGCGTTGTAGGTTTACCTCTGGTTGAAACGCGTGAGTTGTTAGCCGAAGTTGGCTTTATTTAACTGCTGCTGGTTGCTTATATTGCGATTTTGGCTTGAGGTTAGAATGAACCTTATTGGCGTTTAGGGCTCTGAATCGAGTACTCCAATGACGTTGACCTTGTTCCTTTATTCGGTTTTCATGCTTAGAGAGTTTGTAACTTCGATTAATTAATCTAGTTTCCCGAATGGGGTGAGTCGTGAATACCAGTCGCTTAAATCCAAATAAAATACAGCGCAAGATGGGTTCAGAATTACTGATCAACGTAACTCCATCTGAGGCGCGCGTTGCTTTAGTTGAGCATGGTGTGCTGCAAGAAGTCCATATTGAACGCCGTATGAAACGGGGTTTAGTGGGTAATATTTACAAAGGTAAAATCAGCCGTGTGTTACCCGGTATGCAAGCCGCCTTTGTCGATATTGGCTTAGATAAAGCGGCTTTTTTACATGCGTCCGACATAGTACCGCACACTGAGTGTGTTGCCGATGTTGAGAAAGGTCATTTCGTTGTTCGTGATATCGCCGAGTTAGTCCGTCAAGGGCAAGACATTATGGTGCAAGTGGTTAAAGATCCGCTGGGCACTAAGGGCGCACGCCTAACGACCGATATCACGCTGCCTTCCCGTTATTTAGTCTTTATGCCAGGTTCTAGCCATGTTGGTGTTTCCCAGCGTATTGAACTTGAAGAAGAACGCAGTCGTCTCAAACAAATTACTTTGCCCTATGTTGATGATGACGGTGGTTTTATTATCCGCACCGCCGCCGAAGGCGTAGGGGAAGATGAGTTATCCCAAGATGCGGCATTTTTACGCCGAGTTTGGTCAAAGGTGAGTGAGCGACGTAAACGCAGTGGTGTGTCGCTCCTGTATCAAGATTTAGCTTTACCTGTGCGTATTGTGCGTGATTTTGTCGGTACTGAGCTGGACCGTATTCAAGTGGATTCTCGCCGCACTTTTGCCGAGTTGCAGTCTTTTGCGCAGGAGTTTATGCCAGAGATTGCCGATAAGATTGAGCACTATTCAGGACCTGCGCCTATTTTTGATCTCTACGATGTGGAGAACGAAATTCAACGTGCACTCGGCCGTAAAGTCGAGCTCAAGTCTGGTGGCTATTTGATCATAGATCAAACCGAAGCCATGACGACTGTGGATATCAATACCGGTGCCTTTGTGGGGCACAGGAATCTTGAAGAAACCATTTTTAATACCAACCTCGAAGCGACCCAAGCGATAGCGAGGCAGTTACGTCTGCGTAATCTCGGCGGTATCATTATTATCGATTTTATCGACATGATGACGGCGGATCATAAGGCTCGTGTTCTTAGCAGCTTAACTAGCGCTTTGTCTAAAGACAGGGTGAAAACCAATGTGAGTGGTTTTTCGGGATTAGGTCTAGTCGAAATGACCCGTAAGCGTACCCGCGAAAGTTTAGAGCATGTCGTCTGCGGCGAGTGTCCGGCCTGTCATGGCACGGGGAGCATGAAGACAGTCGAGACGGTTTCCTATGAGGTCTTTCGCGAAATAATCCGTTTAAACCGTGCCTACGATGCTGATGAGTTCCTGTTGTATTGTTCGCCTGCCGTGTATCAAAGTCTGCATACCGATGATAATCATCTTATTGCTGAACTTGAGGTTTACATAGGTAAGCGCATCCGTTTGCAAAATGAGCCTATGTACTCACAGCACAAATACGATGTGGTGATGATGTAGTGGCTACGCTTTTTACTGCAAAAAAATTTAGCCGTTTTTGTTGGCAATTTCTGGCGCTTATTTTGGTCTTGTTTGCGCTTGCCGTCAGTTTGATCCGTGGTTTATTACCGCAGGTTGATGAAGTTCGCCAGCAACTGGTGAATTACGTAAAAAGCGAATATAAAGTCGATGTGCAAGTGGGGGAGTTATCCGCCCATTGGCAGGCATTTGGTCCTGCACTTAACATCGATGACTTAGTGATCCCGCCACAGGAACAACTGCCTGTGACCTTGATGATCAAGAACGTACAAGTGAAGTTAGATTTTTGGCAATCGCTGCTCACGCTCACCCCGCGAATCGAAGATGTTAATTTTGAGGGTGTCCATGTCGCTTTAGACATGGATAAGCTTACTGAAAACGATCCCGCCACAATTAATAAAGCCCCGCAACTCGATTGGCTCTATGCCCTATTACTCAAACAACTCGATAGATTCTCCTTAACCAATGCCACAGTGCAATTGCTGAGCATGCACCAAGAGTTTCGCCCGATCCATATCCGTCATTTGAACTGGCGCAATCAGGGTGAACGTCACCGCGGTGCGGGAGAGTTGTATCTTGATAGTCATGCCTCTGAGCATGAATCTCTCGGATTACAGTTAGATATCAAGGGCGATGGTGCAAATCCCGACAGTTTGACTGGGCAGATTTATTTGGCGGCTAACTCTTTAGACTTAGGTGAATGGGCTTCACGTCAACCTAATCCCTATGATTCCACTCAAAAGTTACCCTTAGAAGGGGTTGTCAATCTTAAGGCTTGGCTTACGTTTGCCGACCGCAGCATCAGTTCTGCTATGGTTCATTTTGAGCCGAGCTGGCTGCAATGGACATTAAAGCAAGAGCCGCAGAAATTTGAAATTCAAGCGGGCGATATTGTTTGGCAGCCAAAGGCGACGGGTTGGGAAGTACAAAGTTCAGGACTGGATTTTGTCACCAATGGTGAGCATTGGCCGGCATTAACGCTGGCCGCGAAGCGTCAAAATGATGAATTATTTGCCTATGTGAATCAAGTTAATACTCAGAGTCTATTGCCGCTGCTGCCGCTATTCCCTAGAGTCGATAGAGCCGTATTACGTCAATGGCATGCATTAGCTCCCGAGGCTAATATTGGACCAATCCGCCTGTATCAAAAAGCCGACCAGCCTTTGCTCGCCAGTACCGAGGTGAAGCAGTTGCATTGGCAGAAGGTTGACGGTATTCCCAATACTCATCCTGTAGATGTGAACCTGCGCTGGCAAGATAAGACGCTGTATTTCTCTCTACCTGAACAATTGTACACCCTCGATTTTGGTGATGAATTTTCGGCGCCATTAGTGTTCAATGGGGCGCCAATTAATGGTCAATTCGATACTGAACATCTGAGTTTAAATGTGCCTCAGTTGCAGTTTGAAAATGAAGATATCGGTGTTGATGCGGCATTGAATTTGGACTTTAGCGGTGCTGCACACATGGCGCTGGCGGCCAATGTTCGTATTAACAATGTGGCCAATGCCGACAAGTATTTCCCCAATAAGGCGATGGGTGAATCACTGGCCGAGTATTTGGATACTGGGCTTAAAGCGGGTCAGACCCAAGATGCGCAAGTTGTTTGGCGTGGTCCGTTAAGTGGTTTTCCCTTCGACGATAATAGCGGCGTGTTTCAGGCAGCATTTACCTTAACAGATGCCAAATTTCAGTTTCAACCCGACTGGCCAGCGGTCACAGATCTGTCCCTTAACGCTTTGTTTGAAAATACCCGTATGGATCTTTGGTTAAACCAAGGCAAGCTGATGAATGTGGATGCCACAGGTGCCCATGTATTTATTCCCGCCATTGGTGAACAGACGCTGCTAAGGATTGAAGCCGAACTGGCTACTCAAGGCAGTGCGGCGACTAAGGTGTTACAAGCCTCACCTTTGGCGAACTCAGTAGGCAAAACCTTAGATGTCGTGCAAGTACAAGGTGCTGTCACTGGCACTTTAGACATCAGCATTCCACTGTATGAAGGTGAAGCTGAAGATATTCGTGGTCAAATCCGTTTTGATAATACGCCTGTATATATTACTCAGCCAGGGCTTCAACTTCATGGCGTGACTGGTGTAGTCGACTTTGCGAATGAAGTTGTGACAGGAAAAGGCATTAAAGCGCGCTTGTTCGAACAACCGCTTAGTTTAACTTTCGACACTCAGCCTAAAGGTAAAGATTTTGGCCTTAATCTTTCGCTGAAAAGTCGTTGGGATCTCAGCCGTCTCCCCGATGAATTGCACAATCCCTTGAGTGATTTTTATCAGGGAAAAATCAGTTGGGACGGTGCTATGACTATGCTATTTACTGAGCAAGGTTATCAAATCCAAGCCAAAGTGACTTCGGATATGCTGGGGACGCAACTGTTGCTCCCAGGATACTTTGCTAAACCCGAAAATGAACCACGACCTTTAGTCGCCGAGTTTGTTGGCGATCAAGATAATGCGACGCTCGATGTCAAACTTGCCAGCCATGCTGAGTTTATCGGTGGTTTCGATGCCGATAAAGGCGCAAATTTTAGTTATTTTGACTTGTTATTGGGGCGTTTATTCGATGTTGATGAAGCCAGAAATACGGAACAAGGTCATATTCAAATCGATCTCGGTAAGGCCAAATTAGCCGAATGGTTACCTGTGATTAATGCCTTTGTTGGTCAAGAGAAAATACCGAAAACGGGCATTTTAGTTGATGATATTCCACATAAAAGTTTATTTCCCGCGGTGGCGAGTATCGATTCTCATATCGGTCGGCTCGATCTTTTAGGGCAACAACTGACGGAGCTTAGGCTTAATGCTAAGCCTAACGAGACGGGATGGCGTTTTAATACCGTTGCCAACGAATTTGACGGTTGGATCGATTTCTATCCAAATTGGAAAACTCAAGGTCTCAAAGTTGTGGCGAATAAATTCTATTTTTCACCTGAGGTAAAGCCGAACTCGGATGCCGATTTTGCCAGTGATCAAGTGCTCACTAACTTGCCGCCAGTTGCAGTGAATGTGGAAGATTTTCGTTTCTTCGATAAATCCTTTGGAAAGCTTGTTTTGCAGGCGAGCCCACAAGCGGCAGGATATAAGATTCAAACATTGTCTTTGACTACGCCCAATGTCAATTTGCAGGGCAGTGGCATTTGGCAGCAACAGGCTGGACAGAATAAAACTGACCTCAGTGTTGAGTTAAATGCCACTCAGTTTAGTTATCTATCTGCTCAATTGGGTATAGAGCCTGGCGTTAATGAAGCCCCCTTGAAGGTTAATGCGGACTTATCTTGGCAAGGTGCTCCCTATGCCTTCTCCCTCGAAACCTTAAATGGCAAGGTGAAATTCAACTTAGGCAAAGGCCACTTATCTCAGGTGAGTGACAAGGGCGCGCGGATTTTCTCCCTGTTCAGTTTAGATTCTTTGGTGCGTAAACTGTCGCTGGATTTCACCGATGTCTTCGGTCAGGGCATGTATTTCAATTCTTTCAATGGCAATTTGCAGATTGATAATGGCGTGGTGAAAACTACAGACACTGAAATGGATGCCATCGCGGGTAATATGAAGGTGCGTGGCTATACGGATCTCACCACTGAAAGTTTGAATTACGATATCCGCTTTGTGCCGCAGTTGGCCTCAAGTGTGCCGACTGTCGTATTGCTCAGTACCAGCGCTTGGACACTGGGTCTGGGAGCCTTTGCCCTGACAAAAGTGCTTGAGCCTGTGATTGAAGTGATTTCAGAAATTCGTTTTCGGGTGACTGGGACTATGGCTGAGCCTGTGGTCGAAGAGTTAGAGCGTAAGAGTAAAGAGATTGAAATTCCAGAATCTATTTTACCTGTAGTTGGCGTTGAGCGCCCAGCGGTGCCGACTGAAGCCGCGAGTCATAACGCCGATATCACTCAGCCGGTAGAGACTAAATCGACCGAGGCTCAATTAACAGAAGCTAAGCCAACTGAAACTAAGTTAACTGAAGCTCAGTCAACTGAAGTTAAACCAAGCAACGCTAAATCTGAGCCACAGCTTCAAGCAACACAACCAGAAGCGCTCGAGCCACAAGACGTTAAGCCTGAAGAGGCCAGATCTGAAGAATCAAAGTCAGAAGAGCTAAAGCCAGCAACAGATCAAATTAAAGCGCTCGATTTAAAGCGGGAGCAACCTCAAGCGACGCCTTCGCCTGAAGCGCCGAACACGCCTGCCACACCAGAGAATCAGCCAGCAGTAGAACCGATTAAGCAAATTCAGGGAGATCAGAATGCACATCAGCCTGTTGCAATGTCAGAGCAGTCGCGACGTCAGCGCCAATCTGCTGTTTATCGAATCGCAGCTTAACGAACTCAGACGGGATGCCGATGCGCCCCATTTAGTCGTGTTACCCGAATGCAGCTTACTGTTTGGTGGCCATGAAAGTCAGCAACTTGCCTATGCGGGCGATGTTCATCAGAGTCCGCTCAAATCGGCGTTAAGTGCACTGGCCGCCAAGTATCGGGTGTTTATGGTCGCGGGGACTATTCCGGTGTTGGCTGAGGATGGTCGTGTCTATAGTCGCAGTTATCTGTTTGATGATAAAGGTGATACTTTAGGGCATTACGATAAACTGCACCTTTTTGATGTGGATGTTGCCGATGGTACAAAACAATATCGCGAGAGCGAAACCTTCTGCCCCGGTGATCACATTAGCGTTATCGATACACCTTTTGGCAAAATTGGCTTAACCATCTGTTATGATTTACGCTTTCCCGACTTGTTTAGGGCGATGCGCCTTGCGGGGGCTGAGATTATTACTGTCCCTTCTGCCTTCACTAAGGTGACGGGGGAAGCCCATTGGCAGGTATTGTTACAGGCAAGAGCGATTGAAACCCAATGCGTTATTCTTGCTGCAGCTCAGTGGGGACAGCATAACGAAGGTAGCCGCGAAACCTGGGGGCAGAGCATGATAGTCGGTCCTTGGGGGAATATTTTGGCTGAACTTAAAACCGGTACTGGTTGGGTACAGGCTGAGGTCGACTTAACCGAACTGCACAGTATTCGCAGTAAAATGCCCGTCATGCAGCATAATCGTTTCCTTGAACCAAGCTTGAAATAATGTGCCAGTAGCCAGCAGACGAGTTGAAATGCTGAATTTGCGCTTGAGTCGATACGCAGCATTAACACATAGAATTAGTACACCGAATTTACACTCAGAATATCAAGATCCCTTGGGGTCAAAGAGAGCATAGATGCCATTTTTAGCACAAGTAGAGCAAAGTTTATTGAAGAATGGGTTAGCGCTAGATGGCCTGCAAACCTATCTAAACACCATACATCAGCACAAAATCGATTATTCCGATCTCTATTTTCAAGGTAGTCGCCACGAATCTTGGGTGCTGGAAGACGGCATCATCAAAGACGGTAGTTTCCATATTGAACGCGGTGTGGGTGTGCGGGCCATCAGCGGTGAGAAAACGGGTTTTGCCTATGCAGATGATATCACTCCTGCCGCCTTAAGCGCTGCAGTACAGGCTGCCCGTGGCATTGCTAGTGCGGGTGAGCAGACTCAGGTACAAGCCTTTAAACGTCAAAAAGCATTGGCGTTATACGACAGCTTAGATCCGATTGCGGCGATGGAAGAAGTCAAAAAAATCAACCTGCTGAAAGAAGCCGATGCTTTTATTCGCAGTCTAGATAGCCGGATTATTCAAGTGGTGGTTAGCCTTGCTGGTGTGCACGAAGAAATCCTCGTTGCTGCGAGTGATGGCACTCTGGCGGCCGATATCCGTCCTCTGGTGCGTTTTAACTGTAGCGTGATTTTGGAAGAAAACGGTAAACGTGAACGTGGTGGCGCTGGTGGTGGTGGTCGTCATGACTACGGCGTGTTAATGGCAAGCGATGACACAGGTTTACCTATGTGTTTCGCCTTTGCCCGCGAAGCCGTGCGTCAAGCGCAAGTTAACCTTAACGCCATCGATGCACCAGCGGGTGAAATGCCAGTGGTGTTAGGTAATGGCTGGCCCGGTGTATTGCTCCACGAAGCGGTTGGACATGGTTTAGAAGGCGACTTTAACCGTAAGGGCAGCAGTGCCTTTAGCGGCAAGGTTGGTCAGCAAGTTGCGTCTAAGTTAGTGACTGTGGTCGACGATGGCACCTTGCCTAATCGTCGTGGTTCACTCAGCATCGACGATGAAGGTGTACAAACCCAAAGAACCGTATTAATTGAAGACGGTATTTTAAAGGGTTACATCCAAGACAAACTCAATGCTCGCTTAATGGGTGTTGCGCCAACGGGTAACGGTCGCCGCGAATCCTACGCGCATTTGCCTATGCCACGTATGACCAATACTTATATGACGGCCGGTGAGTCAGATCCCAGTGAGATTATTAAGTCAGTGAAGAAGGGTATTTACGCCCCTAACTTTGGCGGTGGTCAAGTTGATATCACTTCGGGTAAGTTTGTGTTCTCAGCATCCGAAGCCTATTTGATTGAAAATGGTGAAGTTACTCAAGCCATTAAGGGTGCTACTTTAATCGGTAATGGCCCTGAGGCTATGAGCCAGATTTCTATGGTCGGTAACGATATGGCTTTAGATCAAGGTGTGGGCGTTTGTGGTAAAGACGGTCAAAGTGTGCCTGTGGGTGTGGGTCAACCGACCCTAAAACTCGATAAGCTCACCGTGGGCGGAACAGCATAAAACCTAGAACCTTACGTCTATAGGTTCTAGTCGCTACCCACCATGAATGTTATCATTCGCAAAGGAAATTAGAGTAACTACTCTAGAGGTGTTAATGAAACTATCACGTGTAGTCTGGCTTTGCCTATTATCATTGCCTTCGGCTGGCTATGCTCAGCCGATTAGCTTTACTGATGCTTGGCAGCAAGTGCTGAAGGTGAGCGACAAATTGCAAGCGCAATCGCAGGAAGTTAACCGCGCTAAGGGTGAACAAGAGGCGGGCGAGAGCTTAAATTTGCCCTCATTAGACATTCGCGGTAACTATATTCATTTGGATAAACCGATTGAGTTTGATCTGAAAGAATTAAATTCTGTGATTTCTATCCCGCCATCGCTTGGGGGCATTATTGCGGGTATTCCGCCGCTGCCCTTAAGTGAACAAGATATTTTTAGCGCCAGCTTACAGGCAATGTGGCCGATTTATACGGGCGGACAAATCACTGCGGCTCAAGGTATACACGCGGCTATGGTGGCCGAGAAGCAACAAGAATTACAATTGGCTACTCGTGATTTATTTACCCTGCTGGTGGATAGATATTACGCTGTCGATGTGACGTTGGCATTGGTGAATACTCAGACTGATCTGGTTGGCTCGTTAGCTAAGCATGTTGATCATGCTTTAGCACTAGAGCGCGAAGGGCAAATTGCGAAGGTTGAGCGCCTCAATGCGCAGGTCGCCCTAGACAATGCTAAAGTCAATTTAGGCAGTGCTCGTCGGCAACACGAAATGGCAGTGATCGCGCTGGCACGTATGCTACAGCAAAGTCAGGTGAGCACAAATTCTCCCTTATTTGTACTGCCACAGGCTCCTTCATTCGCTCAACTCAGCCAAATTACCCTGAGCCAACATCCGGCGCTCAAATTACTCGAAGCGAAAGAAACGCAAGCGAACGGTTTAATAGCGTTGGAAAAAGGTAAATACCATCCAACGGTTTTCCTCTTCGGTAACTACACCTTGTATGAAGAAGACACACTCTTGACGAGCATCACACCTGACTGGATGGTTGGGGTTGGGGTCAATGTGCCACTGATCAGCCGCGATGGTCGTAGCGGTAAGGTCGAAGCGGCGAAAAGTGCACTCTTACAAGCTCGTTATACCAAGGCACAAACTAAACAAGACTTGAGCCTGCTGGTGGATCAAAGCTATCGCCAATTATTACAGGCCGAGGAAGAAGTGACGGCGCTCGATACTTCGCTCGAACTTGCTATTGAAAACCTGCGTCTTAGGGAAATCGCCTTTAATCAAGGGCTTTCAACCTCTATCGACAGAGTCGATGCGGAGCTGAAACTGAGCGCAGTGAAAACTCAGCAATTGGCTGCCCGTTATCGTTACGTGCAAGCCTATGCCAGATTAATGGCCATTAGTGGTCAACTAGATGAATTTATCGGTCGTACCACAGCCCCTACCCAAGTGCAGGAGACAAACAATGCGCGCTAACAGAATACTTGCCCTTGTGGCGTTGGTCGCATTAGGCCTTATCTTAGCCTATGGACTTAAGCTCGCTTATAGCCCGCAGCCGAGTTTGTTGCAGGGCCAGATTGAAGCCCGTGAGTACAATGTTTCGTCCAAGGTGCCAGGCCGAGTCGAGCAAGTGCTCGTGCGCCGCGGTGATAGTGTGGCCCAAGGGGATTTATTATTCGCGATCCGCAGTCCTGAGCTAGATGCAAAGTTAATGCAGGCCGAAGGTGGCCGTGATGCCGCTAAGGCGATGCAGCTAGAAGCCAACAACGGTGCTCGCAGTCAAGAAGTGATGGCAGCCAAGGAGCAATGGCTCAAGGCGCAGGCGGCGGCAACGCTCGCTAAAACCACTTATACCCGAGTCGAAAACTTATTTAACGAAGGTGTGGCGGCAAGACAAAAACGCGATGAAGCCTTTACCCAATGGCAAGCGGCAAAATACACAGAACAAGCAGCCTTAGCCATGTATCAAATGGCAGAAGAAGGCGCGCGGACGGAAACCAAAGTGGCTGCGGCAGGTAATGCCCGTAAGGCTGAAGGTGCAGTGAAAGAAGTTAGCGCCATTATGGAAGATAGCCAAATGCGCGCACCTAAATCGGGTGAGATCAGCGACGTGCTGTTACAGGCAGGTGAATTGGCACCCAGTGGTTTTCCGATTGTCAGTCTGATTGATATGCAGGATGCTTGGGCCGTGTTCCAAGTGCGAGAAGACCAACTTAAACGTTTCAAAAAAGGTCAAAAAATTCAATTAACGATTCCGGCACTCGGGCAGGATGTGGATTTTACTGTGTCCCATATCAGTGTGATGGGTGAGTTTGCCACTTGGCGTTCGACCGAAAGTGGCCATGATTTTGATATGCGAACCTTTGAAGTGGAATTGCGTCCAAACCAGCCGATTACCGATCTGCGTGTCGGCATGTCTGTGCTGCTGCGTAGTGAGTAAAAGTCGTGACTGAACGTACGCCTCACGCCAACGTGGCGGACAAGATTAAGGGCGAATCACAGCCATCGAGCATAAGCTTTATGGCGTTGCTCACAGCGTTAGTTCGTCGTGAGCTGCGTGCCCTATGGCATGACCCTTGGCAGTTAGCGCTGATAAGTTATATTCCACTACTGGGGATTTTATGCTTATGGTGGTTGTTCAGTGCAGGTCTGCCAAGGCAACTGCCCGTGGCGATTGTTGACCAAGATCATAGTCAATTGAGCCGCATGTTGACCCGTCAGCTTAAGGCAAACCCAGTTACCGATCCACAAAGTTTTACCGACTTATCCTCGGCGATAAGCGCGATGCAACAGGCGAAAGTCTACGCGATTGTGGTTTTTCCCTATGATATGAAAAAGGATTTACTTACAGGCCATAAGCCTACAATTGATGTGCGCTACAACAGTCAATTTTTGCTGGTGGGTAAGTTACTCTCAAGCCAAATTCAGCTGAGTTTAGGCGACGGATTACAGCAAGTCGCGGGTTTAAAGCAGCTCGCAAATGGTACACCGAAATCCCAAGTCGCAGTGAATTTAAGCCCAGTCAAAAGCCAAACAACAGCCCTGTTTAACCGAAATAACAATTACATAGGTTTCTTAGTACCGCCAGTGCTGATTGCGCTGTGGCAGTTGTTATCTATGTTAGTGATGGCAAACAGTTTAAATCGAGAGCTGCATTTAGCGCCTACCACTCATGCCGATGGCATGTCGAATCTCTTAACTGAACATTTTTGGCCTAAGGTGTGGGCGAAAATAGTGCTGTTTACGCCGATATTGATGCTGCAGGGCGGCTTTATTTTAGCTTGGCTGTATTTGTATCTTGCTCTGCCGATGGCGGGGAGTTTAGCCCTATTATTGTTCGCGCAATTAGTCATGTTATTGGCAGTCTGGAGCTTAGTGTTATTAATATTTGTAGTGATGCGTGACAGTGCGCGGGTCATCAGCTTTTGTACCGCTTTATTTGCGCCAGCGTTTGCCTTTATGGGCATTACTTTCCCAACTCACGAAATGCCGCAATTAGCCCAGTGGTGGCGACTTATCATGCCATCGAGCCATTATATTGAGTCCCATGTTAGTATCGTGAGTTATGGCGCCACTTGGCCAAGTGTAGCGAGCCAAATCACCAGCTATTGGGGCTTTATCTGTTTGATACCTTTGATATATTTCCTGTCGCGTAAATTACTGCCTACCACAGTTAACACCAATGCTGCAGTGACGGTTTATGACTCGGACGCAGCTATATCTGCGAAGGGGCAATAGGATGAATTTATCCAATAGCGAACACGCAAACACACCACGTCAGCTCAGTCTGTGGCGACTGATCCTCACTGAGTTTAAGGCCATTATTAGCGATAAAGCGATCGCTGTGACCTTATTTGGCGGTGTACTGTTTTATTCGGTTTTGTATCCTTTGCCCTATCTGAATCAAGTGCCGACCGAGCAACAACTGATCGTGGTGGACTTAGATCATTCTTCCCTAAGCCGTCAATTGATCCGTCATGCCGATGCCAGCGCCAAAATTCAAGTCATAGGCCAAGTTGGTTCGATTACCGAGGCGAAGCGTTTTATTGAGACGCGTAAGGCCCACGGCTTACTTGTGATCCCTGAAGGATTCCGCCGCGATTTATTGCTCGGTAAAGGTGTGACGCTAAGCTATGGCGGTGATGCTAGTTACTTTTTGATTTATTCCGCGGTTGTTGAAGGCTTAGTTAGCGCTGGAATGGATGCGGGTAAACAAGTGCAATTGATTGGCATGCTTGCTCAAGGACAAAATCCTAAGCAGGCCCAAGAGAGTTTAAACTCGCTTCATCTTAACAGTGTGCCTGCCTTTAACCAGAGCCTAGGTTATACGCCCTATGTGGTACCTGGATTGTTCTTGCTGATTTTGCACCAAACCTTACTCATAGGTACTGGCATTTTAGGGGCCGGGCAATGGCGGCATAAAGGGTATTGGCAGCAGGTGTCACCGGTGCAATTAGTCTGTGGTCGTATTCTTGCTTTCATGTTGATTTATATCTTCTTTACCAGCTTTTATGTGGGCTATTGTTATCACTGGTATAACGTGAGTATTCAAGCGAGCCTTGGCTTAGTTGCGCTGTGGTTATTGCCGTTTTTACTGGCTACCGCCGCCGCAGGTGTTGCCATGAGCACCTTATTCACTCGCCGTGATTTACCCACCCAAGTGCTACTGCTGATCTCTATGCCTATTCTATTCGTGTCAGGTTTTGTGTGGCCGATAGCACTGATCCCAGAACCTTTAGTACTCGGCTCACAGTTTATTCCTGCCGTACCCGCGATTATGGGCATGCTAGAACTCAATCAAATGGGCGCAAGTTGGGCGAGTGTGATGCCAAAATGGCTGCAACTCTGGGGCTTATTTGCGGTATTTTTCGGCCTAGCGATGTTGGGGATTAAGCGTCGAGCGAGATTGTTGCTGATTGGTACCCATTAGTTTTTAGCGATACCTTAGATTTATATTTATTGGCGAGTGTTAATCGTTTACTGAGGACGTAATGACGTTTTACCCACCCCTCATAAAAGTTGCTGTTCATATTATCCAAATCTTACTCAATCCACTGCATTTAACCCTGTTGTTATTTAACCCACCGTAAAAACTGGGCATCTGAAAGCGCACTCGCTACAATCGCCGCAATTGTGATTATAGGAGTCGACATGAGTACATCTTTACTTAACGCACCAACGGGTTTGCAGGCACGAGTGATTAGCTTGGTTGAGCAAAACTGGTTTGGTCATTTTATTTTGACATTGATTTTAATCAACGCGGTGCAGTTAGGTATGGAGACCTCAGCCAGCCTGATGGCGCAATACGGTACTTTGTTGATGAGTCTTGATAAGGTGCTGCTGAGTGTATTTGTCGTGGAGTTATTGCTGCGGATTTATGCCTACAGGGGGAAATTTTTTAAAGACCCTTGGAGTGTGTTCGATTTTACTGTGATAGTGATTGCACTGATCCCTGCATCTGGGCCTCTGGCTGTACTGCGTTCGCTACGGGTGTTGCGGGTGCTGAGAGTGTTAACAATTGTGCCATCAATGAAACGGGTCGTGTCTGCTCTGTTGGGATCACTTCCTGGATTGGCATCGATCGCCACGGTATTACTGTTGATTTATTATGTGTTTGCGGTGATCGCCACCAAAATCTTTGGGGGTACGTTTCCGGAATGGTTTGGCACCATTGCTGATTCGTTTTATACCCTATTTCAAATAATGACGCTTGAAAGCTGGTCTATGGGAATTTCGCGGCCAGTGATGGAAGTTTACCCTTATGCTTGGGTATTTTTCGTGCCATTTATTCTGGTGGCTACTTTCACTATGCTAAATTTGTTTATTGCGATTATCGTCAATACCATGCAAACCTTCAGTGACGAAGAGCATGCATTAGAGCGTGAGCAGGACAAACAAGTCTTGGAGCAGGAACAAAGACAAATGCACGAGGAGTTGAAAGCCATCAGACTCGAGCTACAACAATTACAAACCTTGCTGCGCAGTGCTGCTGGTGATTCTTCTAATGTATCGACAAAGGGAGATCTTGGTTCTGATTAAAGCAGATTGAGGATCGTGAGCTGATATCAAGTCTTGTACTTGATTTCTGTCGTTTTTCACTAAGCCATCACAGATTGCGGATCACTTAATATTTTTATTGGGTTGTCTTCTTATTGGTTTTGGGGGAGAATGCGCGCCGAAAAAATAGCCGAGATACTCAGTATCTCGGTTATTTTTTATTTATGGCGTATGTGTTTTAAAACAATTGAGGCCGGTAAACATCCGGAAATGATATGAGGTTCAGTTGAACCTATTTTACTGAGGAAAGACCAATGGGGCTGTTGTGTACCGGATTGTCGGTAGTTGTTGTAAATCAAGTTGTTGCGTTAGCCATTAAACCTAGAGTGCAGACGGTTAGCCGCAAGCAAAAACTAATTGCAGATGCGTGCTTAGGTGTTCAACCCTGTACAATGGGGGTGTGCTGATGAGCCAACAAAATCCGGGTTTGAAGCAGACCCTCAACTTATGGCAAGTGGTGGTGATGGGGCTTGCCTATCTCACGCCTATGGCCATTTTTGACACCTTTGGTATTGTTTCCGAGATCACCTCTGGCCATGTGGCTACGTCTTATCTATTCGCATTGGCGGGGATTTTATTTACCGCGTTTAGTTACGGTCATTTGGTACGTAAATATCCCTATGCGGGTTCAGCTTACACTTATGCTCAAAAAACCTTTAGCCCGAATGTTGGTTTTATGGTGGGTTGGTCATCGCTGCTGGACTATATGTTTATGCCAATGATCAATATGTTGCTCGCAAAAATCTATTTAACCGCCATGTTTCCCAGCGTCGAACCTTGGATCTTTATTTTAGTTCTTGTGACCATAATGACCTTGCTTAATCTCAAGGGGATTGATCTCGTCGCGAACTTTAATGGGGTGATAGTGTTTGCACAGATCGCCATTATTGTGGTGTTCATTGGTCTAATGGCCTATAGCATTTCCCTCGGTGAAGGCGAAGGTGTCGTTGCGAGTGTGCGACCATTTTATGCCGATAATATGGCGATGGCGCCATTATTCACAGGGGCGACGATTCTGTGTTTCTCCTTCCTCGGCTTTGACGGGTTAAGTTCACTGACTGAAGAAACTAAAGATGCTCAACGTGTTATCCCTCGCGCGATTGTGTTGACGGCTTTGCTCGGTGGCGTGATTTTTGTTGGCGTGTCTTATTTTTTGCAGCTCTATTTCCCCGATATTTCCCGCTTTCAACAGCTTGATGCGGTATTGCCTGAAATTGCACTCTATGTGGGTGGTAATCTATTCCAGTCCATCGTATTAGTCGCGACCACTGTTGCTGTATTGGCATCCGGTATGGCTGCCCATGCTGGGGTTGCACGGATTTTATATGTGATGGGGCGGGATAATATGTTGCCACGTAAAGGGTTTGCTTATATCCATCCTAGATGGCGAACCCCAGCATTTAATGTCTTGTTGGTGGGGGCGCTTGCGCTATCTGCCGTCTCATTTGATTTAGAAATGGCCTTAGCCTTAGTTAACTTTGGCGCCTTAGTGGCGTTCACCTTCGTGAACTTAGCCGTGATTGTGCAGTTTTACCTAAGGGATCGACGTAATAAATCTTTTAGAGACCACTTACAATACTTAGTCTTGCCCCTGTGTGGCGCCGGTACTATTGGCGTGCTTTGGGTGAACTTAGAGTCACAATCATTAGAGTTGGGGCTTATATGGGCGGCTGTGGGAGCATTGTATTTGGCTTTACGTAGTTTCCGGTTACGCCGCGCAGTAGAGCTATAAAATTAGTGAGAGTCATGGCTCATAGATGCACAGTTATAACTAAAGATGTGTAGTAGATCTAAGGGCTGTGGGTTGTCATCCTCTAATAAAATCCTCCAATGAAAAGACCCGCATTCGCGGGTCTTTTTATTATCTATCAGTTCGTTATTATTGCAGCAACACATTGAACTTAAGCAAGGTTTCAACGCCACTTGGTGTATTCACAGTTAGTACCACTTGGCTGCTAGCGGTTTCAGTATTCTTGAGGAAAAAGTCCGTCAAGCCTGCATTTGCACTATTTGTTTTAGGGACAGTATAGGTCGTTGATAGCAATTCCCCTTTATCCGCATCGATGTTAAGCGTTGTACTAGAGGGCATAATTTGATCTGCACTGTCGTAGAACTTTACGGTAAATTCAGATGTTTGCCCTGCAGGAATTGCCGTTAAAGACTCAAGATTGTTGAGAATATTTTGACCTAGGCGATCTTCATATACTTTGACACCATCTTGCCATAGGGAGAAATACGCTTTTGAGCCAGACATTATCATCACAACTGCTTTACGAACATAAGTCTTATTGGCTTGTCCTGTCCCGCAGAGTGCGCCTTGACATTGAGGGCCGTTAAACTTGCCATCGGCACCTTTATAGGTGTCGCTAGCGAGGTTATCGAAATAGCGTTCACCACCATCATAGGCGAAGTTTTCGTTATCATCGCGAAAGGCTGTCGGCAGATCGCTAAAGCCTGAGCTATGAAAGGTTTCAATATCTAAGCCGTTACCACTGCAAGCCACAGGAACGCCATTTATCAAGCAAGCTTTTGCAATGGCGCTACCATCAGCTGTATCAAATTGGTTGTTACCATTGGTGTCGAAAAAGGTTTCGTGACCTAAAGCGTAGGCTAATACTGTTATGCGATGGTCTTGAGGTCTTGGATCGCTTGATGTCCAAGTCACACTGCAGACACCATTTTGAGTTAAGCAGCTTGGCTCTATTTGGCCGCCTTCACTGGTGAAGTTGACTGTTGTGTCATTGGGCGCAGGGTTGCCAAAACTATCAGACAGTCTTGCTGTCACTGTGACTTTCTCACCATCAATATTACCCGCTTCAGGGTTGGCATTACTCGTCGCTAAACTAAATCCAAGTTGTTGAGGTAGACCAGTATTCACGGTTAACTGTTCAGATTGGCTCGTGATGACTTCTTTAGTATCAGTATCAACAGCAGTGGCGACCACGCGCACAGGCGTGGGTACTGTGCCGGATAATACGCGCACACTGGCGATACCTTGGGAGTTAGTCAGGCTTTGCGCATTCGCAGTGCCATTGGCAAAACTTAAACCACCGACAACCGTATCTAAGGTAAAGCTGACATTCTGTTGCGCTGCAGGTTGGCCATTGGCGCTGGTGACTTTGAAGCTGACTAAAGAGGATTCGCTTGAACCCGTACCGCCCGCACCTTTGATGCGAATTTGTGCCGGCTCTGCCGACTCAAAACTTAAGCTGGCAAGCGTTTGGCGTTGTAGAGTAAATGGGAAATTTGCCGTTAACGTCTGATTGCCAGCTACGGTTGTGGCGATGATTTGGTCGCTACGTTCACTGTTGCCACTGCAACTTGTGTCTTGGAAGGTCGAGCTCGCATTACCCGATAAAGTTGTAACTGGGGTATCGAGTGTGGCGCTATTGTTTGTGGTGCAATCTGAGCTAAAGCTGATGGAAGAGGGTGTTTGTACTCGCGTAACCGTGCCGTCATTGGCCTCTAATACTAAACTTGCACTTACACCAAAACTACCGCCTGCGCTGATTTTATATTTGCCATTGGCATCGGCCGTTAAGGTGCTCGCCAGTTTACCTTCGGTAAAGACTGCGCCATTGAATGAGCCGAGTTTTAGCGTGCCTTCTTGATTGACGGCATCTTTACTCAACACTTCATACAAACTGCTGGTTTGCAGCGATTGACCTTGATAGTCCACAGTGACCGTTAAGGCATTTGCCCCTAATTCAGTTGCACTTGGCGTATAGGGTACCTGCGCAATACCTTGGTTGTTGGTCAACGCACTGGTTGGATTGAGCGCCGCAGAACCAGCAGTAAAGGTGACTTTAGCGCCTTCGATACCTTTGCTTTCGCTATCGAGCAATATGGCTTGTAATTGCACCGACTCATCGACTTTAAAGCGAGTGACTAAGGCTGAGCTGCTTAAAATACTGGCGCTGAGTTTGGGTGTTTCAATGGTGTTGCCATTGCCTGAACCAACGAACTCGTAGTTACGGCTTGCAGTTAATGCGTCTGCATCAGATGGCGTATAGCTCGCCGTTAAGGTACCAGCTTCTGCTGTTAATGCTGGGTTAGAAATGATGACTTCAGCAACGCCATCTGCATTGGTGAGTTTTGTTGCTGGCGCAACAGTACCTAAGGTCGCAGCGAAGCTAATCAGTTGGCCGCTAAGTTTACTCGAACCCTTTTTTAAGGTAGCGACGGCACAAAAACTCGTATCGGAGGCAAAGCTTAAATTGGTGGTTGCATCGGCGCACTTGCCGTTAACTACAGTTTTATAGCCCAGCGTTAAGCTGTAGCTGTCTGTTGTTCCGTCAGTGTCGGTGCCATCAGCTGCGCCATTACAACCACTGAGCGCTAATGCGCCCAGTAATACCCAAGAAAATACCGATAACGTTTTGCTAAGTCGCATAAGCAACATCCTTGTGGGGCTGAAGTTAATTAGTCTTGGATTTCGCTGCGTAGATATTTAAACAGCTCTTTAGATGATTTTGATTCTGGGCTTTTGGCCAGTTCTTTGGTGGCTTGACGCACCAAAGTACGCAGTTTTTGTCTGTCTAATTGCGGATAATGCTCGACGACAGTTTGAATCTCATCATCACCTTGGGTGAGTAAGCGTTCACGCATTTTTTCGAACATTTGTAACTTAGCGGTCTCGTTGTTGTTTTTATTCAACACGATAGCGAGTGAAGCCTTGATTGGCTCAATATCAAAATTACGCATCAATTTGCCGATATACTGCATGTGGCGACGATACGCCTCAGTATTGACCTTGATTTTGCGTGTTTGCAGGATAGCGTCGTACAAAAACTCATCCAGCTCGATTTTATCTAGCTGAGTCTTGCTCAGTGAAACAAGCTCCATACCGACTTTTTGCACGGCTTCGCTATCACGCTTGTCCGTTGTTTTGCTGCTGACATAATCTTCATCTATGTCGTAGGGCTGTTTAAAATGTTCTGAATCACCAACAATCTTCATATAGATAAAACCTCAAGTAATTTACTGGCTAATAATAACATCTCCAGCCAAAAATCGCCTAGGTGAATGTGTTTATACCCAAGCTACCTGAAGATACGAGTTTCAGAGCGCATAGGGTGCTTCAATTCAAGGCGCAGCAATGACAGAATGTCGGTTACCTTTTGAATTGATGCAACACGGAAGTGGAGTGCCCTAGGCGCTCCGTCCCGGCGGCTGATGTTAACCACGGGGTAACGCACTTTATGCTGTGTTGGTTATTTTTAACTTAGCCCGCTAGGTCTGCAAATAACCGCCTTGCCTAAAGTGCGTTAAACTCCCGCTGAATCCTGCATCTTCAGGTTGTTTGGGTATAGGATACGCTCTCAAGCCTAAGTCCGCCGCGAATAATTAATGTGAATGGGATTTGTGTTTGTTATGCTACGGCAATTGCCGACAACGAAAGAGTAGCTTTGTGTCTTTGAACAGAATCGATAGTGAATTGGGCGCGCTGAAAGATGCGGTGGCCGTGGCGCTGGAATATGCCAACAAATTAGGAACGAACGCTGCCGAAGTGGCGATCAGTAAACAACAAGGTTTGTCGGTTTCTACCCGTTTAAAAGAAGTTGAAACCGTTGAATTTAATAAAGATGGTGCCTTAGGAATTACGGTTTACCGCGATGGTTGCAAGGGCAGTTCATCGACGTCGGATTTAAGTCCAGAGGCCATCGCCTTAGCGGTGAAAGCGGCCGACGATATCGCCCGTTATACTTCTCCGGATCCATTCAGTGGTCTTGCCGATAAAGCCTTGATGGCAAATCAGATCCGCGATCTTCAACTGTATTATCCACAAGATATTTCCCCCGATGAGTTAGCGCAACTGGCGATCCGCGCCGAAACTGCGGCGCTCGATGCCGATCCACGTATCAATAATTCCGACGGCGCCAGTGCCAATGCTCACACTGCGGTTAAAGTGTATGGCAACAGCCACGGTTTCTTAAACGGTTATTGCAGCTCGCGTTATAGCTTGAGTTGCAGCGTGATTGGTGAAGATAGCGAAGGCAATATGCAACGGGATTACGATTACACTATCGCCCGTAAATTCAGCGAGATGCTTGCACCTGAAACGGTAGGTTTAAAGACCGCCGAGAAGACAGTGAGCCGCCTCGGTGCGCGCAAGATCGCTACTACGCGTTTACCCATTTTATTAGCGCCAGATATCGCCACAGGGTTAATCGGCCACTTTATCGGTGCGATCAGCGGTGGCAGTTTATACCGTAAATCCAGTTTCTTATTGGATTCGATCAACACCCAAATCTTCCCCGATTGGTTTAATATCGAAGAGCAGCCGCATTTACTGGGCGCATTGGCAAGCGCGAACTACGACAGTGAAGGCGTGGCGACCCAAGACAGACGCATTATTGACCGCGGCATGTTAGAAACCTATTTGCTGACCAGTTACTCGGCGCGCAAGTTAGGCTTAACCAACACGGGCCATGCGGGCGGTATTTATAACTGGACGCTCGGCCACACTGGCCAAACCTTCGACGAATTGGTAAAAGACATGGGCACAGGTTTGATTGTGACCGAAGTTATGGGCCAAGGCGTGAACATGGTAACGGGCGATTATTCCCGTGGTGCGGCGGGTTTCTACGTTGAAAACGGTGAGATCCAATATCCAGTGGAAGAGATCACTATCGCGGGTAACTTAAAAGAGATGTTCCGTGGCGTGCAAGCCGTGAGTAAGGATTTTGATCTGCGCTCATCGATTCGTACCGGCGGTATCTTGTTATCTGAAATGAAGATTGCGGGTAACTAATCCATAGTCTCACTCGTTCTGCCGTGCTGCTATAGTGCGCTTAAGTCGTCTCAGTGCTTTAGTGCCTGTGCTTTAGTGTCAGTGGCATGAATGTGGTTCGAGCATAAAAAAGGGCAAGCGATTAATCACTTAATCTGCTTGCCCTTTTTGTTTAACGTTCGGATTAGAGCTGTTCGACCTAAAAATCCGCGCTGTTAAAAACCATGTGGTTAAAAACTATGTTGTTAAAAACAGTGCCTTTAAAATCAGTCGTTAAAATGCATAGCTTGCGCTGAGTTCAAACGAGCGACCTGCACCGGCAATCTGGTTAAAGCCATTGGTATTATCGGCCTTAAATTCAGCCACACTCACGCCGCCCAGTGGCAGCTCATAGTAGCTGTCGAACAGATTATTCACGGCGAAGGTAACAGTCAGATCCTGCCATTTCATACTGCTGTTCAAATTGAGCAAGGAGTAGCTGTCGGTTTCATTTTCAAGGCGGCGGTCATCTACGCGATCTTTGGTCGCAACCCATTGCCATGAAAGACTGTTTTCCCACTGACCTAACTGATGTTGCAGTGCCAGCTCAGTTTGCAACGGCTTGATTTGATATAAAGGTTCATCACCCTCATCTCGCTCGCCACGGGTTACATTCACTTTGCCTAACACTTGCCATTTACCTGTGCTGGTTTCGGCAAACTGATAGAGCGCATTAAAACGTGCGCCATAGAGATTGGCATCTAAGTTAGTGAATTGGAGAATATTGCGTTTGCCATCAGGCGAACTGGTGCGATTGAAGCTACCAATGACTTCGGCATCGACATAGTCAGTCACAGCTGTGTACCAAGCCGTGGTCGAGACTTGCCAGCTATCATCGTTATATTTGTAGGCTGCGCTCAGGGTATGGGCGGTTTCTGGTTTAAGATCCGGATTACCCACATAACCATTACCATCACCATACCAACCTATCATAGTGGTCGCCATAGTGCCGCGGCCCCAGCTATAACGTTCGTACAGATTAGGTGCACGATTCTTGCGGGCTAAACCAAACTCAAGTTGTTGATTGGTCGATAATTGATAGCGCGCCAGTAAGGTGGCATCGATCAGATTATCATCACGTTTTCTGTCCATCGCATTAAAGGCTTTTGCCGCTTCGGCGTCGACATTGGGCATGCCCATCATAGGCATGTTGCTATAGGCTTGGACTTCACCGGTATTGGTGGTGACATACTCAAAGCGAACACCCGCCGATAACCACCAGCTTTGACTTAAATCTTGCTGCCATTCGCCATAAACGGCGGCACGGCGGCGTTCACCATCGTTGATGTTGATGTAGTCATTGGGCGCCATCATAGTGCTAGGCACCGCAGGCCAAACATCGTCGAGCTGGTAGCTATAGTATTCTTGACCGACCAGTAAGGTGCTGTCATCACCCATTGGCAAGCGCCAGTGTAGTTGATAGCTGTAGTCATCACCTTCAGTGTTCATTGGCATCTTGCCGGTTTTTTCTGGGGTGAAAAAGCCCATCTCGTGTTTCACGCCGTGCCAGTTTACTTGGGCACTGAATTCACCGTCATCGTCGAGTTTGAGTTGATAACGGGCGAGGGCACCGTAACTCTTGTTATCCGTCATATCCATGTATTGGTTAGCAAAACCTTGGAATGGAATATTCTGATGGGTTAGTTTGATGGCGACTTCTTGAGTCTCATCGCGCCATGCGGCGGTCAATGCATGGTTTTGTGCGCGGTATAGAGTATCTATGACTTTATCGCCATTACCATCTTTATAGCTGTTGGCATCTTCATAGGCGCCTTGATAGCTAAGACTGACATTTTTGCTGGCGACTGTGGCGTTGGTGCCGAGTAATAAGGTGTCACTCACACTGCGATATCCAGTTGAAATATCGCCACTATTCCACTTGATGGCCTCGCTTTCACCAAATTTAGGGTTAAGGCTGCTAACCTTAATCACGCCCGCAATATTATCGCCACCGGCACTGACTGGCGATACGCCCGCAATGACTTCGGCTGTGGTGATTTGATTGGCGGAGATATAGGACAGCGGTGGATTCATTTGGTTTGCACAGGACGCGGTAATGTCCGCGCCATCGACCAGCACTTTGATGCGATCGCCCATCATGCCATTGAGGATAGGTAGGGCCGATACGCCGCCCGCTTCGGAGAAATCGACTCCTTGCCCTTTCAGTAGATTTTCAGCCGAGCCTAAGGCGTTACGGTTTTCGGTCTGTTGGCCATGGACCTCTAAGCGTTCAATATTGGCTAATTCGCTGTCGTCAGCCATGGCCTGTGGCGCTAGTGATAAACCCATGGCGATTGCGAGGGATGAGGAAATTACTGAAGTTTTAAACGGGTGAGATAAATACGCAGAATTTGCAGCCATCTTATTGTCTTCCATTCACTTGGATTAATTGCGCTGCATTATAAAGAGCATCTCAGTGTGGCAGGTGCGGCATATTGTCGCAGAGGGTAACAAAGCGAGTTAAAACATCAGAATATGGCTTGAGCAGAAGACAAGTTTTCCACTTTTTAATCAGTTAGGCATGATTCGCTTAGTTCTTTATTGGTTCCTCAATTGGTAAGAGGTCCAATAGAACTCTGCGTTAGCGGTACTTTTTGTGATTTAAGCTAACCCAAATGAGGCATTTTAATTTCTGGGATTTAAGCTAGCCAAAATACTTGCTATACAAGCGCTGAGTTTCACCTTGGGAATCCATGGCGGCGAGTGCTTTGGCAAATTCAAAGACTTTAGAATCTGGTGTTAACACTGTGGGACTGTTATCTGGGCTGATGGGGATATCGGCGCGATAGTTGGGGTTGTGTCTACCGCGGTAGTGGCGGCTTTTTTTCGAGAAACCGAGGTACATTTCCTGCGGTAATTCGCTGTAGTGATAGTGGAGTTTAAACTGGCTTTGGTCACGATTTTTAAGGTAATAATGCAAAGTGGTTTGATCATAAATAAAAAAGTCCCCTTGGTTTGAAAGTAAATAATCCAAGGCTTTAGGGACGGTTAACTCAGGCGGTTTGCGTACCTTGATTTTGTCGGGTAAGCCGCCAAAGTCGTAACTGCCGGGGGCGATTAAGAGGATCATCTCATTATGGGCTAACTGTTCAATGGAGCGAATATCGGCGGCGCCAGCACGGCTAATGCCAATCGCACGTTGTGAAAGTCCATTGGGGATAAAATGCGCGTATTGAGCCCGCTCTTCGGTGAAATTAAGGCCGGGATAAAAATCGATATTGCCGAGTTTGAGATCCCGCAGAATACGTAATTTAGGTGCGCGCACCACATTGAGTTTGCAGCCAATCTTGTCCGCCGCCGCTTGGTAGAGTTCGTGATAAAATCCCGTGTTATTGGACTCGTCTCCGATAAAGGGTAAGCGTTCGCTGGTGCGATACCCCATAGTCATCACGCAGGAGTCTGAACTGGAAAAAGCGTTGGCAAGCGGGGTTTGAAGCATTATCAGTAAAAACAGTGCGCCGAGCCAAGGTTGAGCGACTAACACAGATGTCAAATTGATCTCCTTATCTGTCGATTACAAAGTGTAACCTGAGTGCCAATAAAGGTTATGGCAAAATCCACTCACTAAACCTATTAATAAATCTTATTGATTATTAAGCTAATATATTATTTTTGTTTGAATAATCTATCATACTTTCCTACTAGTCAAAGTCATTTTTTATGTTGGAGTGCACAAACTCTGTACATCTGATTTGATTGCGTTATAGTTTGCGCTGTTAGGCTATGGGCTTAACTTTCATTAAGCAGTGAGGCATAAAATGACTAAGCAAAAACCGCAAAATATGCCCTTAGAACACGAAAGTGGTCGAGGCACCATTACCGATAACGCACTCAAAGCGTTAGTGACGAGTCCCTTGTTTAGGACCCGCACCGAGAAAGCGAAAAAGGGCAAAGGGTCATACGATCGCAAAGCACAAAACCGAAAGGGGCATCAGCACAAGGGCGATGCCCCTTTTGACTTTCTAGGTCTGCGCTTTTGTTAATCAGCTTTTTTACTGCTTTAGTTCGCTGTTTTAGTCTGCTGTGTTAGTGCCTCGTTAATCCTGCCAATTCATGCTCCTCCACCTGCCTTTACGCCAATCTTTACGCTTAAATCAGCCTTATTATTGATACTCCTTGTTGGAGGTTAATTGTACTTTCGCCCTGAGCGAGTATGGTGAACGCTTAGAGCGTTTTAGCGAAGGAGATGCACATGGCACAGCAATATCGAGTTGAACACGACACTATGGGTGAGGTTAAAGTCGCCGCCGATTGTTATTGGGGCGCACAAACCGAGCGTTCGCGGCAGCACTTTCGTATTGGTGCTGAGGCATCTATGCCTGTCGAAGTGATCTACGCTTTTGGCTATTTAAAGAAAGCCGCCGCTATTACCAATCAACAGCTTGGCGTCTTGCACCAAGATAAAGCTCAACTGATTGCCCAAGTGTGCGATGAGCTGATTGCAGGCGAACTCGATGCGCAATTTCCTTTAGTGATTTGGCAAACGGGCTCGGGCACGCAAACCAATATGAACGTCAATGAGGTGATTGCCTATCGCGGCCATGTGCTCTCGGGCGGGCAACTCTCCGATACGGTTAAATGTTTGCACCCCAATGATGATGTTAACCGCTCGCAATCCTCCAACGATACTTTCCCCACCGCCATGCACATTGCCGCCTATCGCCAAGCGGTTGAGCTCGTTTTGCCCTGCATGAGGTTATTGCAGCAGAGCTTGCAGGATAAGGCCGATGAGTTTGTGCACCTAGTCAAAATCGGTCGCACACATTTTATGGATGCAACACCGTTAACGTTAGGCCAAGAGTTTTCGGGTTACGCCGCGCAGTTAAGTCATGCCATCGAAGGCATTGAGCACAGTCTCAAGCGGGTGGCCGAGTTAGCCTTAGGTGCGACCGCCGTCGGCACTGGGCTGAATACACACAAGGATTACGCCGTTAAGGTGGCGGACAATATTGCAAAACTCACGGGTTTGCCCTTTGTGACGGCGCCGAATAAGTTTGCTGCCCTTGCTGCCCACGATGAATTAGTCGCCCTATCGGCGGCCTATAAAGTGGCGGCGGTTAGTTTAATGAAGATCGCAAATGATATTAGGATGTTAGGTTCTGGCCCGCGCTGCGGCATTGGTGAGTTATTACTGCCTGAAAATGAACCGGGTTCGTCGATCATGCCGGGAAAAGTCAACCCGACTCAGGTCGAGGCTATGACTATGGTGTGCGCGCAAATCATGGGTAATGATGTCGCCGTTGGGATTGGCGGCAGCAATGGTCAGTTTGAGCTCAATGTGTTTAAGCCGATGATCATCGCCAATGTGCTGCAATCGGGGCGCTTATTGGGGGATGCTTGCCAGTCGTTTAATGACCATTGCGTAGTCGGCATAGTGGCGAATGAGCCACAAATCGCGCAGCATGTGGAGAACTCACTCATGTTAGTGACAGCGCTAAATCAACATATCGGTTATGAAAAGGCCGCTAAGATAGCTAAAAAAGCCCATAGTGAGCATAAGACACTGCGCCAAGCGGCATTAGAACTTGAGTTTGTGACTGCAGAAGAGTTCGAGCTTTGGGTCGATGCCAATAAGATGTTGGGACCCGATGCTTAATGCTTAATTCAAAACGTCTCATCCTAGCTGCTGATAAATCAGCGAAATTGAGGCTGGCAATGAATCAATATCGTGGGCCAAGACAGTGTGAAGAAACAGTGGAGTAAGGATGCTGAAGCATTCGCAGTGTTAATGCTTACGAAATGATAAAAACAAAAAGCGAACCAGAGGTTCGCTTTTTGAGTCATAGCCTGTCCTATATCAGAACGGCTTAGTCTTGGGTGTCAGCGTCGACCACTTCAGCCCACAGATCGTGTTCATCTGAATGGGTGATGCGGGCACGAACCAACATACCGGGTTCCAGCTCAGTTTCACCATTGATAAACACCATGCCGTCGATTTCTGGTGCATCGGCGAAGCTGCGGCCAATGGCGCCTTCTTCGTCTACATCATCAATCAGAATATCTAAAGTACGGCCAACGAAACGGGCTAAACGCTCGGCGCTGATCTCGGCTTGGAGTTCCATAAATCTGTGGTATCTGTCTTCTTTAACCTCTTCGCTGATAAGCTCAGCGATAGTGTTGGCGACAGCGCCATCGACTTCAGAATATTTAAAGCAACCTACGCGGTCGAGACGAGCTTCTTTTAAGAAATCGAGCAGGATTTGGAAATCCTCTTCGGTTTCACCTGGGAAGCCGACGATGAAGGTTGAGCGGATCACTAGATCTGGGCAGATTTCACGCCAGCGTTGAATCGCTTCTAACTGACGGTCAACACGGCCTGGACGCTTCATCATCTTGAGGATGCGCGGGCTTGCATGCTGCATTGGAATATCCAAATACGGCAGAATCAAACCTTCGGCCATTAGCGGGATCAAATCGTCAACCCATGGGTATGGATAGATGTAATGCAGACGCACCCAAGCGCCCATTTTACCCAGTTGGCGCGCTAGGCTAGTAATGTCTTGCTTGACTGGTATACCGTTCCAAAAATCGGTACGACCGCCTTTGTCTTTGCCGTAGGCCGAGGTGTCTTGGCTCACAACTAGAATTTCTTGTACGCCTGATTCCACTAAACGCTTAGCTTCATCTAAGATGCTGCCCGCTGGGCGGCTGTCGAGATCGCCACGTAGCGAAGGAATAATGCAGAAAGTACAACGGTTGTCGCAACCTTCTGAAATCTTTAAATAAGCGTAATGCTTAGGCGTTAACTTAACCCCAGTTTGTGGGATTAACGAGGTGAAAGGGTTGTGCTCTGGCTTAGGCACGTACTTGTGAACATGCTTCAACACCGCTTCGTAGCTGTGTGGGCCAGTGATTTCTAACACATCTGGGTGCACTTCGCGGATCTGGTTTTCTTTGGCGCCAAGGCAGCCAGTGACGATCACTTTGCCGTTTTCTTCTAAGGCTTCACGCACAGCATCCAGAGATTCTTCCACCGCAGCATCGATAAAGCCGCAGGTATTGACGATAACTAAGTCGGCATTGTCGTAGCTGTTAGTGACTTCGTAGCCGTCGATGCGTAACTGAGTCAGAATACGCTCTGAATCCACGAGGTTTTTTGGGCAGCCCAAAGACACGAAACCGATGCGATTCCCAGTGGTAACAGCATTAGTGCTTGCTGCTTCTAATGTTTTGACTGGGATATCAAGCGTGGTCGTTTGCTTGGGTTTAAAAGTTTCAACTGTCATGGTTTCTCGCTGAGGTATAAGCTGCCTTAAAAAAGTTGGCGGATTATACCTGAAGTGATTAAAAGGTACAGTAGCTTTGGCTGAAAAATGTACAACTAGGGCGCTGAATATGCCAGTTAACCCTATGACCTATTCTGGGTGTGGGTATAGAGATATCCGCTAGAGATCCGCAGTCGAACTCATAGGGATAAAAAGAGCTAAATATTTTTCAGAAAAATTAACCCTTTTTAAAATCCGCCGCGTTTATAGCGAGCAAGAGACAGTTTGTTGATGCTGTTACATATTGGTACAGGTATTGGCACTTTTTACTGATAGCCTAAGCGCTAAATAAGCGACACAGTCGTGTTAGCCGTCTCGTTTGAATATGCGTTCTATTTGAAGTGGTTTAGGTATAAGCACATTATTTTTGGAGTAAGTTATGAAAAATTCTCTTTTAGCGGTATTGGTGGCGGGTGGTCTTTTTTCTAGCGCGTTTATGGCGCCAGCGGTACTCGCCGCTGAGGTCGATTTCCCGCATATTGAAACCATGGGTGTGAGTCAAATCCAAGTCGAGCCCGATATGGCGGATGTGAATGTGGAAGTGGCCGTGACCGAAAAAACTGCTAAAGCCGCCAAAGATAATTCCGATGCCGCCGTGGCTAAGTTTATCGCCCGTCTCACCGCAGCGGGTGTGACTAAAGATCAGATCCAGAGCGCGAATTTAAATCTTCAACCGCAATACGTCTATGTGCAGGATAAAGCGCCAGAGCTGACGGGTTATACTGCCAGTCGCCAAATTACCGTGACGGTAACAGACTTAAGCCGCTTGAATGCTATTTTAGATTCTGCCTTAGAAGAGGGCATGAATCGGGTCAATAACATCGCCCTTAAGTCGAGCAAAGAAGCTGAATACGTCGCCAAAGCACGTCAAGCCGCGATTGTGGATGCCAAACAAAAAGCCGAATCTTTGGCTAAAGGCTTTGGTGAAAATCTCGGTAAGATTTGGCAGATCCGTTATTACGATCAACGCCCTGTGCAACCTGTCATGTTGCGTATGAGTGCTAAAGCCGATGCCATGGGCGCCGCCGAGAGTTATCAATATGGTCAAGTGAGCATAGAAGATAGAGTTGAAGTGATTTATAAACTGAAGTAAATCAGTCTGAGGCATATGGTGATGGATGAAGCTCCTATTGGGATTCATCTATTTTTTTATGCCGTTTACAATCGTTTTATATTTTTGGAAATAGCATTCTTCACTCTAATATGTGATGGATTTTATTAGGATGATGAACAGTAAAAACTGGCAAATTTAAGTATTTATCCTCACACTAGTAAGGTTAATGTTTAGGAGGCCGTTTATGGATTTTCCCGCTCGAATAAAGCAACAAACTTGCATGGATTGCTTAAGTGGCAAGTCATTAGGATTTGAAATTCGAATGGCATTTCAACCTATTATCCATTGGCCTAGTCGTGAGATTAGCGGTTATGAAGCCCTGGTCAGAGGCCCTGATGGTGAAGGGGCTGCGTGGGTGTTTGAGCGGATTAATGAAAATAATAAATACTATTTTGATCAGGCTTGCCGTGTTAAAGCGATAGAAACCGCTTCAAAGCTGGGACTCGATAAGATGCTCAGTATCAACTTTTTACCTAATGCCGTATATAACCCTGAGACCTGTATCCGCGCGACGATTGAAGCCGCCGACATGTATGGGTTTGATATTCACAAAATCATGTTCGAAGTGACTGAGGGCGAGCAAATTGTCGATCGGGCAAAATTAGTCCGTATCTTCGAGAGCTATGCTAAGCGTGGTTTTATCACTGCAATCGATGATTTTGGCAGTGGTTTTGCTGATTTAAGCTGGCTCGAAGCCCTGCGCCCTCAAGTATTAAAACTTGATATGACCTTGATCCGTGATATCGATCTCGATAGAGAAAAGCAGTTAGCTGTGGATGAAATACTGCGTATTTGTTTAGAGCTTAATACAAGAGTTTTGGCCGAAGGCATTGAGACTGAAGCCGAACTTAATTATCTCGCTGGAATAGGGATTGAGTATTTTCAGGGGTATTATTTTGCCAAACCACAACTCGAATATTTAAGTTCCTATGAAGAGCTGAGCTTTCACGCCCCAAAGTAAATGGTTAGGTGGATTGATATTGTTGTACGATTAGAGAGATAACACGTGCTGAGACTCGATGGATAATTCTTTGTTTCTGATATCGGCTAACTGATATATCATGCGCCACCTAAAATTGCCCTTGTTACCTACTCGCTACTATGTCTTCCAACGCGCTCTATACCGATTTATCCGGTTATTACGATTTAATGTGTTCCGATATTAACTACCAGCAACAGAGCGCGAGTATCCATCGTCTGCATCAGTTCCTCGGCAATAATGGTAAGCAACATCTTGATTTAGCCTGTGGCACTGGTCCACATGTGCGGCATTTTATCGACCTTGGTTATCAGTGCAGTGGCCTTGATATTAATCAGCCTATGCTAGACATGGCCATGCGTCGTTGCCCTGAAGCTCAGTTTAACCTCCAAGATATGACGGCTTTTTATTTAGAAGAGCGCGTCGATTTGATTACCTGTTTTTTATATTCCATCCATTACAGTGCTTGTATCGAACGCCTTAAAAGCTGTATCGCCAGTGTGCATAGCGCACTTAATGACGGTGGGCTGTTTTGTTTTAATACTGTCGATAAGCACAGAATCGATAACACAAGTTCGGTTAAGCATTTTGCCGAGTTTGATGGTAGTCATTTCGCCTTCGAATCCGGCTGGCATTACAGTGGGCAAGGTGAGAAACAGTCATTAAAGTTGAGTATTGCCAAAAGCAGTCAGCCGTTTGCTGAGCTCTCGCCTTTACCTGTCTCTGATATGAAAGGCTTAGGCTCGCTGGAAGCCGGGTTACATGCTGCAGGTTTGCAAGAAGTGGGCTTACAAGAAGTTCACAGTATTGAGCAATGGCAAGACCAACATGCTATGGTCGCTACCAGCTTCACTGAGCTGCAGGAATTGTTAGCGCCCTATTTTGAAGTGCATGTTTTCGAACACGATTATGAAAGAATTGTCCCGTGGGATTTAGCATCAGGTAATGCGCTGTTTGTTTGCGTGAAGATTTGACCTTCTGTTGAAGGTTGGTAACAGAAGGCTTGCTCATAATGTCACTGTTACTTGTTAAATCTCGCTTCTCTTTCAGTCTGTTTTTATTTAAAGCCAAATTAAAGTTGTAGGCTTCACTCTTAATTTTCCATCAAGAGTCGACCAAAAGGGGAAAGTACCAATTCCCCTTTTGGATATTCCTTGCCAAATAACGTCAATGCTTAATAATCAGTTCGTCATCCATGACTCTTGTTCATAACGCTGCCGCACAGTATTCCCGTTAAAGCTTGCTTTAATAAACTTGTTTTAATAAGTAAGTCGCACAATATAAATGATAATAGAATTAATTAAATGTAATAATTTTGTATGTTTATTTTGTTACCTATGAAATAGTTACAATTTCACAGGCAATAAATACATTAAGACAGAATTAGCACGGCTTTAGTGTAAGTATGAAAAAAGTTTCATGTGTTTTATAAAAATAGTTAACTCGAATTTAAAATATTAAAATAAATCTATGGTATTGATAAGTAAGGTTATTGTTTTAATTGTGTATTGATCTGAGTGTGGTTTTGCGAGGTTGGCATTATTTTTGTAATGTCCTTAGTGTATTTAAATAATTAACTAGGAGTACTTTATGAAAAATCCCATTCTTACTTTAGCTGCCATTATTTCTTTAGCCTCTTTTAGTGCATATTCTCATGCTGATAACATGAGCAACAGTGATGCCGCAGAAAACGGAATCTATGTCGGCGCTAACTACGGTTATTTAAAAGTCGATGGCGATGATGATTTTGATGATAATAGTGATGTAATGCAGGGTCTTGTTGGTTATAAGTTCAATAAATACCTTGCTCTTGAAGGTAGTTACATTAACTTTGGTGATTATGGTAATGGTTTAGCCAATGCCGAAACCGATGGTTATACGGCAGCCCTTAAAGTCATGCTTCCCATTGCAGACCGAGTTGAGCTATATGCTAAAGGTGGTCAGTTATGGTATTCGACAGATTATGACGTCGTCGGTTTTTCTGGCAATGACGATGGTGAAGGTGTATTCGCCGGCGCCGGTGTGGCATTTAAAGTCACAGATCGATTTTTAATTAATGCTGAGTACACTTGGTATGATGCAGATATTAATGTCGATAGCGTCGCCAATGGCGGAAAAACAGATACAGACTTTAATCAAGCCAGTATCGGTGTTGAATATCGCTTCTAATTATTCGTTGTTGATATTTATAATTTAAATATTAATTATTTAGGTGTGACACGCCAAGTGTCACACCTTTTTTACGTTGATTTTATTTTTATTGTAAAATTTATTTGTTTTCACTTATTTTAAATAAAGATTAAAGGCGTGGGGCTTCACCCCACACCCGACCAAGGAGGACTGCTCGTCCTATCCTCCTTGGATTCTCCAAGACGCCCCTAACGGAGTTGAAAACCCCTTGTGCTCATAGCCAAATTTGCTATCGCTTCCGAAGGATGCGTCCCTGCACCTGCGAAAGCTAGCTCGCCATCCATGGCGAGACTCACGCATTTTGTCTATTCGCCCTGCGGCAACTCCGAGGGGGGGGGACTTCTGTAGGGGCAGTGTCGGCTGTTAATCCCATAAGAGTTATGCCTGTCTCATCTTTTCTTGAGATGACCATATGTCCGATCTTTTCAATTTTTCATGTTACTTGTTTTATTCCTTTTTCCCCGTAAACCCAGCTAATGCCAGCCAACGTGAAAACCAGTTTGGTTGCATTTCTTGATAACGTATATATTTTTGTTCAATTTCCTTAAGATTCTTAATAAAAATACCAGAGTCTGCAAAATAGTTAGGAAAGGCTTCTTTTAGATTATTTATGGAAGACGATGATACTAAAGCGACAACAAAGCTTGGGTTTTTTGCTGCTTCTTTTTCAAGAATTAAATAATTTTTCGCTGCCTCAGAGAATAAGTCATCAGGGTAGTTCCATACATTTACTGTACTCTTTGAAAAGTCAACTCTTATCAAGTTATAACTATCATCAACGATTTCCATTTGCTCTTCTATTGTTTTTAATGAGTTAGCAAAAGCATGGAATTTTTTATAAATATCCAATTTTTTTATATAAGAAACAGTCAACATCAATGACTCAAAAACATCTTCTTGAGTTCTTTCTTCTATTTTGCTGAACTCATTGCTTGCAAGCTTAAAGAATTCTAACCATTCTTTTTCACCTTTATTACTTTTTAAGCTTTGGTTAGTGAAAAGGTCTACAATTTCAATCGCTGTTGCCCATGAATGTTGAATAGTACTTCTTAACTGGATTTCGACTGGATAGTCAACACCATTCTCTTCGTCTTTATATTTTCCGATTAGATGAATACCTCTATAGCCATCCTCTTTGGGGTTTTCAATATAATCAGTAACCTTAAACATTCTATTTTTATTTAACTCCCTACGTAATTTATAGACATTTTTTGTAGTTGCTAATATTGCTCGGCAACCTGCAATATCCTGCATATTTCTCAGTTTCATTCCATCGAAACGTTTTAGCTTATTTATAATTGATGGTGTTCGTTTTAATCTGGATACAACAATATGCTTTTTATCAATTTTATCACAAGCTAATTGAATAACATTTGACATGTGCTTGAGCGCATTTACATGACTGGATCTCCAGTTTGAAAGGATCTCCATGCTTTCCTTGTATCCATTAGGATCATCATTAATGATGTTATCAATAATTAGCTTTTCACCTGCTCTTTGAACCGCTTTCTTTGAATAAATCAACTTACAATGTTCCATTTGGTCAGCCTCTTTCTCAAGGTAAGCCATACTTCTTTTAAGTGTATTCAAATTTACTCCATCTATATTTTTAATGCTTAAATTTACTGAAAAGCAACTAAAAGTACATTACCCGAACTTCTTATGAAACCTAAACCGTAATTGGCTGGGAACTTGAACGAAACAATTAAATAATTATTACATATCAGTATTTTAGTGTCCATTATGATGAGTTTTCAACAATTTTCCATGCAGTAAAAGTGAGACTTTACCGAAAGTTCGGGATAACACCAAATCCTAAGGAATGCACCATCCCCTCGGAGTTGCCGTAGGGTATTTGCGTTCGTTGCGTGAGCGAGGCATGGATGCCGAGATAGCGTCAGTCGAATCAGGGACGAGCGTCTGACGCGATAGCATAAGGACGCTAAATGCCCAAGGGGCTTTCAACTCCGTTAGGGGCGTCTTGGAGAATCCAAGGAGGATAGGACGAGCAGTCCTCCTTGGTCGGGTGTGGGGTGAAGCCCCACGACTTTGACTTTGATTTTTCTCAGATTTGCATTTCAGAATTGAGTTAAATTGACTCATACAAATAAATCCAAACCCAAGTTTAAAAAACAAAAAGGCGCCTAAGCGCCTTTCTACTCTTGGGGAAAGGGAAAACTCCTCATCCCACAATGATTTGATTACACAATCAGATCATACTCATCTTTGAGTATCTTGATGATATCTGCCTTTGGATTCGCTGGCAGCGGGATTGGAGCGCCAGTCACCTTCTCGGCAACGCCGGTGTAAGTGCGTGACACTTGCATCATGGCCTCAAGTGGGAGGTCATTGTCGCGGGCGAGGGCTTCACGCTCTGGCATTCTGTCTTTGTTGAGCAGCACATCAGGATCGGGAAAATGATTGAGCAGGAATTGGCGGAAACCCTCTTTGGAGTTTTCCAAAATCTTGCCATCGCGGTAGGCTGCGCCGTCCCAAATACGTGATGAGTCTGGAGTGCCGACTTCATCCATGTAAATCAGTTTTGAATTGCCATCTTTATCGGTCACATAGCCAAACTCGAACTTGGTATCGACAAACACTTGGTCAATGTCGGCCAGTGCTTTTGAAATCACTTTAAAGCCATCTTTTAACAGCTTCTCGTACAGGTCGATATCTTCTAACTTTTCAAAGCCAAAGGCTTGGTAGTTGGCTTCGATATCGCAGCGGCTGATGTTCACGTCATCTTGGGCTGGCACGCCTGGGATGCCGGTTAAAATGCCCTTAGTCGATGGGGTGATTAGCAGCTCAGGTAACTTTTGATCTTTCTCTAAGCCTTCTGGCAGTGTGATGCCACAGAATACGCGCTCGCCCTTAGAGTAAGCGCGCCACATTGAGCCTGTGATGTACTGGCGGCAAATGGCTTCGACTTTAATGGGGCGGGCTTTTTGGACTATCCATACGAACGGGTGCGGGATATCCAAAATATGGCTGTCGGCTAGGCCGTTTTCGGCGAACAGTTTAAACCAGTGGTTAGAAATCGCGTTTAATGCCGCGCCTTTACCGGGAATGCCTTTGAGGCCACCTTCACCGTGGAAGATACAGTCGAAGGCCGAGATACGGTCGCTGATCACCATGATGGCGAGCGGGGTATCTTCGGGGACGTTATAACCCTTGGTTTTGATTAAACGGCGGCTGTCGGCATCGGTTAGCCAGTAAACGCTGCGAACCTTGCCGCTGTGGACTGGGCTGTCGGTGCGGATTGGCAAATCGTTATTCACGGCTAATACGGAATCAGCAAGACTCATGACGAGTATTCCTTAGGATAGAGAGTGTAGGGATAAGGTTTTTATAAGTGTCGGTTTGCAGATGGACTATGGCGTTAGCAACAGCCAGATTCATTGCAACCGCTTTATTATTCGCGCTTGGCTTAGGGCGTAAATCGCTCAGCCAGTTTGCGGGATTTGATGTTAAATCTTGAACAGCAAAAGTCGTATTTTCGGGCGGTGTTTGAATTGTGTTGGGTGGAGATAATGCAAGGGAGGGAACAAACGCAGGGCAAGGTTGGCACCACAGTGAAAGTGGTCTGTGAAAGCGGGCTGGGCCCGTGCCATTTTGCTCGAAAATGCTAACCATTAATCCGAGAGAACCTTGTTCTAGACTGCCGCGAAAAAGTGGCGACATTCTACCTTTTTTGACAAAATTTGCCACGGCTATTTGCATCGCTCTTTGCACAGATCTTTACATAGCTCTTTACACTGCTCTTTATATAGTTCTGTGGCTTGAATCTAGCGGGCATAAGGATTTGCAAGGGAATCACGCGCTAACACTCAGTGCTGAGTATCATGGAGGGCTGGTGTTCTGCGGACGAGCTAATGTTGAAGGGCTGTATTTTAGCGCGCTGATGTGCGAGCTTATGACGTAGCTGCAGCCGACAAGACCATCAAGCCAAATATCCAATGGAGGGAATATGAGCACAAGTCAGCATGTACATAATGATAATCAACGAGAGCTAGTATTAGAGCGGATTATCGATGCGCCGCCAGAAAAGCTGTTCCGCGCGTGGACCGAGCCAGAACTCCTCAAAATTTGGTTTACGCCAAGGCCGTGGACTGTGGCTAGCGCGAGCTTAGATGTGCGTGCCGGTGGTTCAAATGTTATCGTGATGCGCAGCCCTGAGGGACAGGATTTCCCGAATCGTGGCGTGTATCTTGAGGTGGTTGAGAATGAGCGCATCGTATTTACTGATGCCTTTACTGAGGCTTGGGTGCCGTCCGATAAAGCCTTTATGACGGCTACTATTACGTTTGAACCTATAGATGGCAAGACCAAGTACACTGCGCGGGTGCTGCATTGGAATAGTGAAGATAGGCAGAATCATGAGGATATGGGGTTTTATCAGGGGTGGTCTAAGGCGACCGATCAGCTTGAGGAACTCGTCGCGAGCATTTAGCCGGTGAGTCTCAAGCCTCGTATCAGAGAGTCAATAATAAGCAGTACCTAGCCCAATTGCCCTGCATATTTTATTGCTGGGGATTGGGCAGGATTAGAGGTGTTATGTCGTCACAGAAAGAAGTGCCTGTACTTAAACAATCAGTGCTTGCGCCATCCCAACTCGCGCAAAGCGCGGCTTTGCAGGGCAATAGTTTTTTATCAAAACAGTTCAATGGCTTGTCGGAATTAGCACAAGATCTACAGGGCATCGAGTTTGAGGATTGCTGCTTTCAAGATTGCCATTTTAGTGAGAGCACTTTCCGTAAATGCAAGTTTATCGATTGCCGCTTTGTGCGTTGCAACTTAAGTTTAGTGAAAGTGCCCCAGTGTCAGTTCAGCGGGGTGGAGTTTGAAGAATGTAAGTTAGTCGGTATCGATTGGACCCGCGCCGCGTGGTCGCGTTTATCCTTTGCCGCGCCCTTTTCCTTTAAGCAATCCATCTTAAATGATTGCTCATTTTTAGGTTTGTCCCTCGATGAAATTATCATCGAAGAGTGTAAGGCCCACGATGTCGATTTTCGCGAGGGCAGTTTTAATCAAGCCAATTTCACCTACACGGATTTTAGTCATAGTCTGTTTGGCCGAACTCAATTATTGGAGGCGGATTTCAGCGAGGCATCCAATTACGATATCGACATTTTTAATAATAAAATCAAAGGCGCTAAGTTTAGCCGTGACGAAGCGATTCGGCTGCTCAACTGCCTCGATATAGAATTAATGGATTAAGGATTGTGGTAGGTTTTTACTCAGCTTTTCACTCAGCATAGTGATGCTCATCCCACGAGTATTATCGCAATTTACTGAAATATCTGTTTATTTTTGAAGCCGCCATTTACCCCATCTGGCGGCTTTTTTCTGCTCGTGTTTTAGGACCTATTGATCTTATTCACGTATTTCAAGGTCAGTCTTAGGTTTTAGTTGCTGTAGATCACACCGAGCTTCCCCATGTGGTTTACCACAATACCCACCTACCTCTTTCGGGATAACAATCTTAGTCGATAAGCAGCGGATCCAGCGGATGCCTGTATTTTGAAGATATGGCGACGCTGTTTTAATGCTTTTATAACTAAAAAAGTAATCAAATCAGTGAGCAAACCTCTGCTCGATGGCGCCAAAAGTGGCCGCTGCGGGTGGGATGAGCGTGATGGAGGTAACCATGATTGAGCTTAATAGGCGAACCTTTTTAAAGGGAGCAGGGGCGAGCGGGGCAACCTGCGCCTTAGCCAGTCTGCTGCCGGGCAGCTTAGCGGCATTAGAGAATAAGCAGCTAAAGGGCATGGGCAAAGACATTGCCAGTATTTGTGAAATGTGTTCGACTCGCTGCCCGATTTCGGCGCGGGTGATTGAAGGCAAAAACGTCTTCATTAGTGGCAACAAGGCCGCTAAATCCTTTGGCGGTAAAGTGTGTGCCCGTGGCGGCGCAGGCCATAGTTTATTGTACGATCCACAGCGCATCGTTAAACCGTTAAAGCGGGTCGGTGAGCGCGGCGAAGGCAAATGGGCTGAGATCAGTTGGGATGAAGCTTATAAATTAATCGCTGAAAACCTCAATAAAATCAAAAAAGAACATGGTCCAGAGGCCGTGGCATTCTCGTCAAAATCTGGCTCACAAGAAAAGCATTTGTTTCACCTTGCGACCGCCTTCGGCAGTCCCAATACCTTTACCCACGCGTCGACTTGCCCCGGCGGTTATGAAATTGCCGCTAAGGCTATTTTTGGCACTAAGGTCAAACGTGATTTAAGTAACTCTAAATACATCATTAACTTCGGCCATAACCTGTACGAAGGCATCAATATGTCCGAAACCCGCGGCATGATGGCGGCGCAGATGGATAAAGGTGCCAAGCTAGTAGTGTTCGAGCCAAGATTCTCCGTCGTGGCCGATAAAGCCGATGAATGGTACGCCATTCGCCCCGGCACCGACATAGCCGTCGCCTTGGCGTTATGCCATGTATTAATTGAAGATAATCTTTACGACAAGGCATTCGTCGCGCGCTATGTGGAAGGCTTCGAAGCCTTTGCCGCCGAAGTGAAAGCCTATACCCCTGAATGGGCCGAAACCATTTCTGATGTGCCTGCCAAAGACATTCGCCGCATCGCCCACGAATATGCCGCTAAAGCGCCCCATGCCGTGGTCGATTTTGGTCACAGAGCCACCTTTACCACCGAAGAGTTTGAGATGCGCCGCGCCCTGTACGCCGCCAACGTCTTGATTGGTAATATTGAGCGTAAGGGCGGGATTTATATCGGCCAGAAACCCGGTGATTACAACAAGCTTGCCGGTGAAGCGGTTGCGCCAGTATTGGCAAAACCTGGCGTGAAAGACATGCCAAAACCAGCAGCGAAACGTATCGATCAGGTGGAAGAGCAGTACGCCATGATGTGGACATCGGGCGGCGTTTACCAAACCATTCTCGATGCCACGTTAAGCGCTGTTCCTTACCAGTTACACGGCTGGGTGATGTCACGCACTAACCCAATGCAAACCATGACAGACAGAGCGCGCGTTGTTGAAGCGATGAAAAAGCTCGACTTTATCGCCGTGTGTGATGTGTATATCAGCGAAACCGCCGCCTATGCGGACGTGATTTTACCTGAATCGACTTATCTTGAACGTGATGAAGAAATTGCTGATAAGTCAGGTAAAAATCCGGCCTATTATGTGCGCCAACGGGTCGTTGAAACCTTAGGTGATACTAAGCCTTCTTGGCAGATCTTTAAGGATGTGGGTGTGGCTATGGGCCTTGGCGAGTTCTATCCATGGGAAAACATGGAAACCCTGCAAATGCTGCAGGTGAACCGCGACACTGACCTGCTGCGCCGGATCAAAGACGAAGGTTTTGTGAGCTTCGGTAAGCCAATTATGTTGTGCGAGCCTAAGATGGTTGCCGAGTTTATTAAGGCATACCCCAATGCTCGACCTGCCGATGAAGACGGCACTTACGCCAGCGCACTGACCTTTAAAACCCCGAGTGGCAAAATTGAACTCACTTCCGCGAAAGTGGAAGCCATGGCACCAGGCCGTGGGGTGATCAAGTTCCGCGAAGTGAATCTTAAAAAAGCAGATGAGCTGTACTTTATCCAAGGCAAAGTGGCGGTGCACACCAATGGCGCAACCCACAATGTGCCTATGCTCGCTAACCTGATGTCGGATAACGCTGTGTGGGTTCACCCTGTTACTGCGGGTAAGTTAGGGATCAGCAATGGCGACCCAATCCGCCTCACCAGCAGTGTTGGCACAGAAGAAGGCCATGCCTTAGTCACGCCGGGTATTCGCCAAGATACTGTGTTTGCTTACATGGGCTTTGGTTCTAAAAACAAAGAGTTGGTCAGAGCAACGGGCAAAGGTATCCATTGCGGTAACTTACTACCGCACGTTACTGCTCCTGTGTGTGGCATGACAGTGCACACCACGGGCGTCACGCTGGCAAAGCGCTAATCGGAGGCTTAAATGAATAAACGATATGTAATGGTGCACGACGAGAATAAGTGCATCGGCTGCCAAGCTTGTAACGTGGCGTGTCGCAGTGAAAATGGCGTACCCGAAGGCGTAACTCGTCTGCAAGTGCGTGTGGAAGGCCCCTTTGGTGAGATGCCCAATCTGCATTTCAAATATCACAGGGTATCTTGCCAGCAATGTGAAGATGCACCTTGCGTTAAGGTGTGCCCAACGGGTGCGGCCTATGTGGGTGAAGACGGCATTATCTCTATCCATACCGAGAAGTGTGTCGGCTGTATGTACTGTGTGGCAGCGTGCCCTTATAAAGTGCGCTTTATGAACCCAGAAACCAAGGCGGCGGATAAGTGTAACTTCTGTAAGGATACGCGTTTAGCACGGGGCGAAGAGCCGGCGTGTGTGACTGTGTGTCCAACCGATGCCTTAGTGTTTGGTGATGCTAATGATCCGCAGAGTGAAGTGGCCATCATGCTCAACACTAAAATCACTTACCAAGATAAAACCCATTTGGGCACTAAACCTAGGGTATATCGCGTTCCTACCAAAAGAGGGGGGATTTGATTATGAACAATACTTGGGGCGACATGGCGCAATATGATCCTGTCACTTGGCACTGGGTCATCGCCGTTTACCTGTTTATGGCGGGGTTATCCGCGGGCAGTTTACTGATTGGCATTGGTTTGCGCTGGGCGAATAAGGAACTCAGCGTGGGAGCCGAAAGCAGCATTCTTAAGGCGGCAGCCATTATTGGGCCTGTAGCAATTAGCTTAGGTCTAGCTTGCTTAGTGTTTGACTTAACCAAACCATTCCACTTCTGGTTGATCTTAATTCACTATAACTTCCAGTCTGTGATGGCAATCGGGGTGCTGGCGCTGCTGGCGTATTCTCCCTTAGCTTTTGCGTACGCCATTATTGTGCTGCGGGATGACTTACCAAAATGGGGTTTGGGTTTCCTAACGCCTATCGCTAAGTTACTTATGCCATTTCGAAAGCTGATTGAAGTATTGTTGTTTGTCCTCGCCATTGGCGTGGGGGCTTACACTGGCTTCTTAATTTCGGCGATGAATGCTTACCCTATGCTCAACACTGCGGTACTGCCTGCGCTGTTTTTAGTGTCAGGTCTATCGGCGGGCGCTGCGGCAAATGCGGTACTGGCGTTGCTGATGTTTAAGACGGACAGCCACGACAAAACCTTAGTGAAGATGCACGGTTTAGAATTGCCTGTGATGGCGATTGAAATCCTGTTCCTGTTCATGTTGTTCTGCGCCTTGTACTTCAAGGGCGGCGCGGCGGCTGCGGCCTTAGCATCGTTAACTTCTGGGTTATGGGCAAGCGTGTTCTGGATAGGCGTTGTCGGTATAGGTTTTGGTATTCCATTGCTGTTTATGCTGCTACCCGCCGCGACTCGCCACACTAAGGGCGCGATGATCATGGTGGCTTGTGCGAGCTTAACGGGCGTACTCGCCTTAAGACACTTTATTGTGTACGCAGGGCAAAGCTATTTAAGCTGAGTGTAAGCTGGCTTTACATATTGATAGATAAAGAAAAAGCACTGGCAATGTCAGTGCTTTTTTATTGTTTGAATCGTGAGAAGGTTTGCCAGTATAAGCAGGAGGCTTATTGGGGTAATAACTCGATAACCGACTTCACCGTTAGCACTAAGGCGCTGATACTGCACAGGACTAACGTCGCCATCTTTGTCTTCTCTTTATCGACACGGCCCACTAATCGTCCTGCGACTAAGTAACCTAAAATCACTGAGGGGAGCAGCATCAACGACAGCCACAGATGTTTTAATTCTAATAAGCCAGTGATTGCTAAAATGATCAGTGCAATCATGGAGCTAAAAATGAAGAAGGCCGACAGCGCTGCGCGAAACTGCGAGGCATCTTTGCCTGCCAACAAAATCGCCATCGGCGGGCCACCAATCGCGGCGATATTGCCGAAGATCCCTGAAACCACGCCCGCACCGAAGAGGGTTTTCTTATTCACTGGCAGGCTGAATTTATACAGGCTGAGGATCACTGCGACAGTCACAATGGCGGCGATGGATAAACCCAGTATGGGTTGAGGCGCAAACAGCAACAGGCTCGCGCCGATAAAACCGCCGGGCACGCGACCTAGGAGCGCATATTGCAAGCCATTGAATTCTAAGTGACCGCGTTCACGCACTAAGGTCAGCAGGGCGATGGAGAAACCCATAGCAATAACAGGCGCAGGTACAAGTTGTGGATCGACGATATACAGCAAAGGACTGGCGACAACCGCAAGCCCAAACCCAATCAGACTTTGGGTTAAGGCGCCCAGAAACACGACCAGCGAGGCTAAGGCGAGTGTCTGTGGATCTATCATAGAAAACATAGGATTTCCTATATCCCAAACCAACTCAAGATGGTGAAATTTAAAGTTTGAAGTCGCTTGGGTATAAACAAAAAGGGATCGTTAACGATCCCTATTGATGAGCACTGTGATATGACTTTGAAAGCGACGAGTCGCTATTCCATGTCTTCCCACTCGATTCCCATTTGATCCATCAACAACTTGGCTTCTGCGGGAATGCTGTCTGGATTATCTTTTGACAGATCGTCATCGTTGGGCAATGGCTGGCCAGTGTAGGCGTGCAAAAATGCCTCACACAACAGCTCGCTGTTGGTGGCGTGACGCAAATTATTGACCTGACGACGAGTACGTTCGTCCGTGAGGACCTTAAGCACTTTGAGCGGAATAGACACAGTAATTTTTTTTACTTGTTCATTCTTCTTGCCATGTTCAGCATAGGGGCTGATGTATTCCCCATTCCATTCAGTCATTGACTCACCTGTTATAACGCTAAATTCGGGGCAGATTTTAAACCCTTACAAAGAACAGTCAAATTATTGCTACTATTTCTTTGTGATTGCAAACAGATTTCTTTATGTTTAGACGTCTAAACGTCTTCACGCCTATTGACGATGGCGTTGGGCTTAGGTACATTTAGACGTCCAGACATCTCTATCAGTCTATCGAATTTAGGAGTCCACCCATGGCAGAGCGTCAATTAGCCACACTGGCAGTGCGTCAGGGTATCGAAAGCGATACTCAATATGGCGCAGTTGTGCCACCGATTTATTTGTCGACTAATTACGCCTTCGATGGTCATAAAAATCCCCGCGAATTCGATTACAGTCGTTCAGGCAATCCAACGCGCTGCATTTTAGGCGAAGCATTAGCGCAATTAGAAAAGGGCGCCACTGGCATAGTGACGTGCACTGGCATGGCGGCCATCACCTTAGTGACCACTTTGCTCGGCCCCGATGACCTATTGGTCGTGCCCCACGATTGTTACGGCGGTTCCTACCGTTTATTTACCAACTTGGCGAAGAAAGGCCAGTTTAAGCTCATTGTGGTCGACCAAACCGACAGCCAAGCGTTAGCCGCCGCCATTGCGCAGAATCCTAAGATGGTGTGGCTCGAAACCCCATCGAACCCGTTATTGCGTGTGGTAGATATCGAAGCCATTGCTAAGGCGAGCCATGAGGTCGGCGCGCTGGTGGTGGTCGATAACACTTTTTTATCGCCGATATTGCAACAACCCCTATTGTTAGGCGCGGATATCGTTATCCACTCCACCACTAAATATATCAATGGTCATAGCGATGTGGTCGGCGGCGCTGTGGTCGCCAAAAATGCGCAAATCGGCGAAAGCTTACATTGGTGGTCGAACACTCTAGGCTTAACGGGATCGGCCTTCGACAGTTATCTGACCCTGCGCGGCCTACGTACCTTAGCGGTGCGAATTCGTGAACATCAAGCCAATGCCCAGCGCATTGTTGAGGTATTAACGCAAAGCCCTGTAGTGAGCAAAGTTTATTACCCTGGTCTTGCGGATCACCCAGGTCATGGGATTGCAGCCAAGCAACAAAAAGGCTTTGGCGCTATGCTGAGTTTTGAGCTCAAGGGCGGCGAGGCCGAAGTCGTGGCCTTTTTAGGTGCACTCAGCTTATTTAGCGTGGCGGAAAGTTTAGGTGGCGTCGAAAGTTTAGTGGCAGTGCCCGCCACTATGACCCACAGAGCCATGGAGCCGCAGGCGCGTTTTGAGGCTGGTATTAAGGACACCCTATTGCGTCTATCGGTGGGTATTGAAGATGCCGCCGATTTAGTTGCAGATATTCAAGCAGGATTAGCCGCCGTTGCGGCTTGTCAGTAGAGGAATAATAGATGGCACGTTGTCACTTACATAAATTTGGTGGCTCCAGTTTAGCGGATGCCGATTGTTATCGCCGAGTCGCCCATATCCTGTTAACCCACGGTCATAGTGATGATCTCGTGGTGGTCTCTGCGGCGGGTAAAAGCACGAATTTCCTGTATAAATTATTAGCGCTGCGTGATGCGGGTCAGCTATGGCAAGAAGAATTACAAGTGCTGATCAGCTACCAACAGGGGTTGATTGAGCAGTTGTTGTCGAATGAACAAGCCCGCGATCTGCGTGAGCGTTTGGCCACAGATAAAGCGCAACTCATCAGCTTGTTGTCTTTAGACGAGCGCAACGAATACCAAATCAATCATGTGGTGAGCTTTGGCGAACGTTGGTCGGCACGTTTAATGGCGGCGCTACTGCGCGAATCTGGCGTGGCGGCAAGCCATGTGGATGCCTGTTCAATTTTAGTGGCCGATGAAGCCGCTGTACCGCAAATTCGGGTACAAGAATCCCGCGCTAAAGTACAAGCCCTATTAGCCGCGCATCCCAATGAACGCTTAGTGATCACAGGTTTTATCTGCGCTAACGAGCGTGGCGATACCCTATTACTTGGCCGTAATGGTTCAGATTTTAGCGCCAGCCTGATTGCTAGTCTCGCCGATATCGAGCGCGTGACTATTTGGACCGATGTGGAAGGGGTGTTCAACGCCGATCCTAATAAAATCAACGATGCCAAGTTACTGAAAAGCATGTCACTTGCCGAAGCCGATCGCCTCGCGCGTTTAGGCTCGCCAGTATTACATTCGCGCACTCTGCAGCCTTTGTTTAATACCGAAGTGAGTTTAGCGGTACGCTCAAGTTATGCATCCCACACCGACTTTACCTTGATCGCGCCCCACAGTTCGTCGGCGAGCGCGCCTGTGGTGACTAACCTCAATGCTGTTGTCCTGTTCGGCTTTAAACTCACAGGGGAGTTAACTCGTTTATTAGATTTATTGATTGCCGCGGGTTTAACGCCATTGGCCCATTGGACCTCTGCCCATCAAAGGGTTGAACTTGCCTATACCGCTGAGAATCAAAAACAAGTTCAAAGATTACTCGATGCCGAGGCAGAAGCATTAGGGATCAGCGAGCAGCAGATCAACACAGATTTTGGTTTAGTTGCATTAGTAAGTGCCGACGCCGAACATTATCGCCGCAGCTTCGCCCGTTTACTGAGCCGTGATGCTAAACCTTTGTTCAGTGGCGATTTAAGTTTAGTGACGTTAGTGCCCCAGTCACAGGTGAATCTGTTAACCCAAAAAGTCCACCGTCGCTGCGCTGGCCCGCGTAAACGCATTGGCGTCCTGCTGCTCGGTGTGGGTAATATCGGTGAGGCTTGGATCGATCTGTTTAAGTCGGTTTCACCCTCACTAGACCATGAACTCGAAGCCAGTGTTGAGTTAGTCGGTTTAGTCAGTTCGAGTAAAGCCTTGATTAAATCAACTGGGATTAATCTTGCCGCGTGGCAAACAGAGTTTAATACTGAAGCAACGCCTTGGCAGTATGAACATTTATTCGAGCAATTAGAGCAAGTTAATTGCGATGAGCTGGTGGCCTTAGATATCAGTGCCAGCGCCAGTTTGACGCTGCAATATCCAGAACTGTTCGAGCGTGGCATCCATGTGGTGAGCGCGAATAAACTTGCGGGCTCGGGTCCACTGCCTTTCTATCGAGAGTTAAAGCAGCAACTGGGTAATCGTCGTTTGTTTTGGCGCTATAACGCCAGCTGTGGCGCTGGTTTACCTATCCAACATGCGCTAAATGATCTGCGTAACAGCGGTGATAGCGTTGAAGCGGTGGGCGGGATTTTCTCCGGCACCTTGTGTTGGTTGTTTGAGAAATACGATACTAGTAAGCCATTTTCAGAATTAGTGATTGAAGCCAGAGGCTTAGGTATTACTGAACCCGATCCCCGCGACGATCTCTCCGGCCGTGATATGCAGCGTAAACTGCTTATCTTAGCCCGTGAGATTGGCCTTGAAATCGAGCTTGAAGATATTGAGCTGCGCTCACTCGTACCAGCCGCTTTGGCGGATATTCCCTTAGATCAATTTCTCACCCGCATTGCCGAGTTAGATGCCGATCTGCTGCAACAGTATGGTGCGGCGGCGGAGCAAAATAAGGTGCTCAGATATGTGGCATCCTTAGACAACAGCGGCCCAGAGCTCAAGGCCGAAGTGGGTTTGCAGTGGATTGATACTCATCACCCTTACGCCAACTTAACCCCTGGTGATAATGTGTTTGTGATCCGCAGTGTCTTCTACCAAGGTAATCCGCTGATCATCCGTGGACCGGGCGCTGGACGCGAAGTGACAGCGGCGGCGGTGCAGTCGGATCTGACTCAGATCTGTCGCGATCTGCTGCAGGAATAACGCGATATCAAGCCTCTTAAAGGACTCATTCGAGTCCTTTTTTATTGGCTAGAATAAATCTATCGAATTAACCGAGATTAAATGCGGTTTATGGGTATTTTGGGGCTTGACTTACATCTCAGTTTCTCTAGTATATGGACATATAGACGTCCAAACGTCCATTTGAACGAATTCATACTAGCAAAGAGTAGCGCCAAGGGCGGTTGAGGAAATACACATGGCTTTTCATCACGCACAACATTCACAATCGCTGAACCAGAGCTTGTCTGAGCTTAATGACGATATTAATGTTTCTTTTGAGTTTTTCCCGCCATCGACCCCCGAAATGGAACAGATCCTATGGAACTCTATCCGTCGTTTAGAGCCGCTTAACCCTAAGTTTGTGTCTGTGACTTACGGTGCTAACTCAGGCGTGCGCGACCGCACCCACGGCGTGATTGAACGTATCCAACAGGAAACTGACCTCGTTGCCGCGCCGCACTTAACCTTAGTGGATGCCAGCGATGAAGAGCTGTTAGAACTGGCTAAGCATTATTGGAAATCGGGCATTCGTGACATAGTGGCACTGCGTGGTGATTTGCCCGCAGGCAGCCCCAAGCCAACCCGTTTTGCGGCGGATTTAGTGCGTTTGCTGCGCTCTGTGGCTGACTTTGATATTTCAGTTGCGGCCTATCCAGAAGTGCATCCCGATGCGAGTAATGCACAGGCTGATTTAATCAACCTTAAGCGCAAGATTGATGCGGGCGCCAGCCGTGCTATTACCCAATTTTTCTTCGATGTGGAATCTTACCTGCGTTTTCGTGATCGCTGCGTTGCCGCCGGTATCGACGTTGAAATTGTGCCGGGTATTTTACCTGTGACTAACTTTACCCAGCTAAAACGTTTTGCTGGCATGACCAATGTGTCGTTACCGAATTGGTTACATAAGCAATTCGACGGCCTAGAAAACGATGCGGGTACACGCCAATTGGTGGGGGCAAACGTGGCCATCGACATGGTGAAAGTGCTGTCCCGCGAAGGCGTGAAGGATTTCCATTTTTACACCTTAAATCGCGCCGAATTGACCTACGCGATTTGCCACACTTTAGGCGTGCGTCCTAAATAAAACCTTATAAAATAAGCTAATAAAAACGCCGCAGAGAATGCGGCGTTTTGTTTTGCTTAAATTCTAAATTGAGCTAATAAAGTTGTTAAACGGGCTGCGAGTTGGGCAAGTTCATCGCCAGCGCGTGCAGTTTGTACCGCACTATCTGTCGCATTGGTCGCAATATCATTGATGTTATTAACATTTTTATTAATCTCAGCCGAAACCGCACATTGCTCATTTGCAGCGCTGGCGATCTGGATATTCATCTGGCTAATGGTGGAAACCGCATGGGTAATGGCTTCGAGTGCTTCACCCGCTTGGTGAACTTGGGATACACAGCTTTGGGTGGTACGGGTGCTGGTTTCCATCGCATTGACTGTGGACTTAGCTTTATGCTGAAGCGCTTCGATCATCTGCTGAATTTCCGTTGTAGATGCTTGAGTACGACTCGCCAGAGTGCGTACTTCATCGGCAACGACCGCAAACCCTCGACCTTGTTCTCCCGCCCTTGCGGCTTCAATTGCCGCATTGAGTGCGAGTAAATTAGTTTGGTCGGCAATATTACGGATAACCACAAGCACAGAATCGATTTCAGCGGTATTACGCTCTAATTCATTGATTTCACTCGCTGCTGTGGCTATTTCCTCGGCCAATATGGCGATAGTGGTTACCACTTTTTGTACAACCAATTTGCCTTGTTCGGTTGAGTCATTGGCATGATTGGCGGCATCGGCCGCATCGGTCGCGTTATGGGCAACTTCTTGAACCGTTGCGGCCATTTCATTCATTGCGGTGGCAACTTGCTCGGTTTCGAGGTGCTGACGACTCGCCATCTTCTGGGTTTCCCGCGTAATGCTCGACATTTCTTCAGCAGAAGTGGCGAGCAGGCTTGTTGAGTCGGCGACGTGGGAAACTGTATTGTGGATTTTTTCTACAAAGCGGTTGAATGCCATCGATAATTCAGCAATTTCATCCTTACCTTTTACCGCGATTCGGCGGGTTAAATCGCCTTCACCTTCAGCGATATCATTCATGGCTTGGGTGGTTTCAGCGATAGGGCGAGTAATGCCTTTGGCAATAAACCAAGCAATGGCAGTTCCAATGACCAGAGCCACTAAACCGATAAGGATCAACTTAAGGCGAATATCCGCTATCGCTTGTTCTGAATGGGTTCTATCCATCGCAATATCGAGTACGCCAAACACGTTTCCTGAGTAATCTTTTATGGCGTGGCGATACAGAGCATAGGTTTTGTTATTTAAGGAAATAGTGCGTATGACTTCATGGCCTTGCATGACGTTATTGAGTTCATCTGTCGCTTGGGTATCAGGCGTGAATGTCGCGCCAAATAACTTATATCCAGAATCATCTGGCAAGATGAGGGCAATTTCTGCTTGATAGGCTTGTTTAAAATTATCAAAAAAGGGTTGACCGAAGGACATGCCAAACTCAACTGATCCTGTGTGTTGCCCGTTGTAACTCATTGGAACTAAACCACGAATACCTAATCCTTCCACTCCATATTCCAAGCCATAAAGAGGGCGCTTTTGGCTATTTGTTTCCACTATGGTCTTGCGTATGCTGGTGAGATCATCGCCAAATTTTTCGGGACGATGCAAGCGTAGAAAAGAAGTGGCTGGTGGCCTATGAAATTGGAATTGCTGAACCGCAAAATCGCGCTTAAGTTGGGTGAATATAGGTAAGGTACGGGTGGTGAGTTCATCACGCTCGCCTGTTGCAAAGGTGCTTTGAACTTCTGGCGTGAGTGAGATGATGGTTGCCATTGCTTCGGCTAATTTGCCCGATGAGGCTATCTCGGCAACAGCGGTTTCATAGATCTTATGGAGTTCTCTTTGCTCGGATTCTGCAACTTGGCGACTGAATTCAGAGAGAACGAGCGGCATGATAAAGCTCATTACTGTTAACAGTAATAGACAGATCCCAATAACGATCCTCGTACTAATTTTTAGATTTATCAAAACAGCCTCCAATTCATGTGCAAATCAACTCAATTTATCCGTTTGATATTATAGAGATACAACTTGATAAGATTTGAGAGGGCGCGAACCTTTTTAAGTTATTTATTCCCTCTTACGCTCGTTTCGTGCCCTTGGACACAGATCTATTTTGGGCCTAAATATTTACTTAGCCTGCTAACTAAGTATAATGCTTAGCACGCTAACTAAGTGGGTGAGCAAGATGCAAAAAGAATTAGAGCGACTAAAAGAGTTATCACTGGCGGAGCATTTAGGCCGTCTGCATCGACTGTGGCGTACCGTGGCCGATGTTGAGCTGGCACCTTTAGGATTAACTCATCCCCGTTGGACTGCCCTTTGGAAACTGCTGCGTTTAGGCGACAGCGTGAGCCAGAAAGTATTGGCCGATGCCTTGGAAATTGAATTGGCTTCGCTAATGCGCACCTTAGGGCAATTAGAAGAGCAAGGTCTAGTCGAGCGTCATTGTTGTGACAAAGATAAGCGGGCAAGGATTGTGAGCCTGACGCCAGCGGGATTAGATGTTTTAAAGCAAATGGAAGCGCGGATTATTCAAGTGCGCCGTGAGTTATTAGGCGGGATCAGTGCCGAAGAGTTGAGCGAATTTGAACGCATTATTAGCCTGATCAGCGACAACGCCAGCGCCAAATTAACCAAGGTTACAGACACCCTTTTGTGAGAAAGAAGATGACACCGGATCAACAGTTTGCCCGTTTAGTAAAATTTGCCATGTTTGGCTTTGTGATGGTTTTTGGCTATTTCATGCTGGCCGACACTATGATGCCATTGACGCCTCAAGCCATGGCGACCCGTGTAGTGACTAAAGTGACACCGCAGATCAGCGGTAAAATCCAGACCATAGCTGTAACCAATAACCAAGCCGTTGCCAAGGGTGATTTGTTGTTTCAAGTCGATCCCGCACCCTATGAGTTAGCGGTATCGCAGGCTAAATTGGCCTTAGAGCAAGCCCGTCAAGATAATGCTGAGTTAGATGCCTCGCTACTGGCCGCTAAGGCCGAGGTCAATGCCAATAAAACCACCTCACAACAAAAACGCAGTGAGGCTAAACGTCTCGATGCCCTGTATGCCACCCATGGCGTATCGCAGCAGCAAAAGGAGCTAGCCGATAGCGATGCCGCAGCTGCTGAAGCCAATTTGCTTGCCGCCAATGCCCGTTTAGAAAAACTCAAAGTGAGTCGTGGCAGTTATGGCGAAGAGAATCTTAAAGTGCGTCAGGCGCAAAACCATTTAGCCCAAGCCGAGCTTAATCTGTCTTATACCCAAATACGTGCTGATCAAGATGGGATAGTGACTAACCTGCAGTTAGAAGTCGGTAGTTTTGCGACCGTGGGGCAACCTCTGTTGGCCGTGGTATCGGATAAAGTGGATATTATTGCCGATTTTCGCGAGAAGAGTCTGCGTGGAGTCAATGCTTCTTCGACCGCTTTGATTGCGTTCGATGGCGAACCTGGGCGTTTATATCGGGCGACGGTGAGCAGTGTCGATGCGGGCGTGAGTGCAGGGCAATTCGATGCTAATGGCCGTTTAGCCGCGCCACAGGAATCGGACCGTTGGGTACGTGATGCTCAAAGATTGAGATTACATCTAGTGTTAGATGGTATGGCAATGAACAGCTTACCTGCGGGCGCGCGCGCGACCGTGCAATTGCTGCCCGAGAATAGCCTGTTCAGCTTGCTCGCTAAGGTGCAGATTAAAGCAATCAGCCTGCTGCACTATATTTACTAGCCTATTTACTAGAATGTTTACTAGCGTATTTACCAGCATCTTTACCAGCATCTTTACCGGCATATCCATCAGTACTTATCTGTGTTGACGAGCACGAGTGACTCGCGGTGGTTTGTATTTGCCGCGAGTCGCTTGAGTGAACGCTTCAAAGCAACATAAGTGTGAACGCAGCATAAGCCAGCTAAACATCCTCATTTAATGTATCGATAGAACAAGGCGACGAGCATGTTACTACGCCATAGCCCATTGACGGCCAACGATTTACGCCAGTGTTTACGGATTGCGACTGGCGCGACCTTAGGTTTTACCCTGTGTAAAATTTTTGGTTGGAGCAATGGAGTCTTTTTCACTGTGACACCTATGCTACTACTCGGATTAGTGCCAGTGATGAATGGTCATGCTATGCGCCAATTATTGGCTTCATCTGCCATGGCTGGGTTAGAGGTTGGGTTACTCGGCGGTTTCTTTGGCAGCCATCCCGGCATGATGACTCCCATCGTTTTCCTATTATTTTTATACCGCTTTGCGGCCATGTCCCGCGGCAGTTTGTTTCTCTTTGGTGCCAACGGTGTGCTGAGTCTCAGTATCATGCTGCACTTTGCAAGCTATCCCGGCGTTGACTTAAACGACTTAGTTTTCAGTAATTTTTGGGCGACAGCACTTTCAGTAGTTATCGCCTACGCTATGACGGCACTCTGGCCCGATGTGGAACCAAGAGCGGCTTACAAACCTGGGCCTAAGGCGCCGCATCGAATGCGCCACGAAGCCTTGCTCGGCGCGACCATAGCGACGGCATCGTTTCTGGTGTTCCAAATATTTGATCTGCGGGATTCGATGTCGGCTCAAGCGACCACTCTTTTGCTATTGTTTCCTATGCATTGGAATGGTGCACTCGACTATGCCCGTAAGCGCGCCATAGGCACCCTGTTGGGGGTGTCGTTTGGGATACTCGTGCAGTTGCTGCTCTATGATTGGTCAGGGCTATTGATGTTAGTTGTGCCCTTGTTGTGGATTGGACTGATGATTTTTAGCCAAGCCCATGTGCGCGAGGCGAATGGCTCAGGTGTCGGTTTTGGTGCTATGACCACGTTAGGGATTTTGTTTGGGCAGTATTTGACCCCAGGTAACGACTTAATCTTCAGTGCCTTATACCGAGTGAGCAGTATTTTAATCGCTATCGTTGGCACGTTACTTTTATGCTATTTGATACATAAGTTATTGAATCGTTTCGAATCGACGCGGTTTGGTTATTGAGCAGGCCATTAAGTCTTGAAGGCTTGCAGCTTAACCTTGTACAGAGTAAGGTAAATTTATCCCGTTTGAATTGAACAATAAGTGACTCTTAATGAATGTTAAGGCTCATTTATTGGCTGTTTTAAAAATGAGCGGCTAATTTTAAAATGGGTTTAGTGTGTGAGCACAAACATAAATAACAATAACCCCTATGCTTTAGAGCTTAATTCTCTTCAAGGATAGAACATGAAGATTAAAACATTAGTCATAAGCTTAACGCTATGTAGCGGCTATGCCGCTGCCGCCGAGCCTTCTGACAAACAATCGATGAACGTTATGCCACAAGCTGCACAGTTATGTGTGTCTTGCCATGGGGCAGCGGGTGAGGGCATTGAACCACTCGGCCCTCGATTAGCGGGATTATCTAAAGAATATATCTCGACACAATTGCAGCATTTCCAAGCGGGCGTTCGCCAAAACGCGACCATGATGCCGATGGCAATGACGCTCCAAGGTGACGGTATTGAGCAAGTGTCGAGCTATTTTTCTGCAAAGCCTGCCAATGACGTCAAGCCTGTTATCCGCGGTGAACAAGTTGTTTTTAATGACGACACCGCCCGTTTAGCCTATCAAGGTGATTGGTCCCGTGGTTTACCAGCCTGCGTGACCTGCCATGGTCCTTCTGCATTAGGTGGCGGCTTATTTCCTCGCTTAGCAGGTCAACAGGCGAGTTATATCAAAACGCAATTATTGGCATGGCAGTCGGGCACACGTAAAGGTGACGTCGATGGCATGATGGGGAGCGTCGCGAATAAGCTCACTGTCGCCGAGATTGATGCGTTAGCCAACTACTTTGCGAATTTAAAATAAGGAGCCGGCCATGAAATATTCCGCAATGTTATTACTGGCCGCGATGGGGTCGTTAACCGTTCAGGCGCAAGCTGAAACTGAGCCAGTACAAGAACGCCCAGATAAGCAAGCTCCGCTGCCTTCTTTCCCTAAGGTAGCAGATCAAACCTATCTTACCCCTAGACCTTTGAGTGCGATTCCCGAAGGCGCCTTTGGTGACAAAGTGCGTTTAGGTTATCAACTGTTTGTGAATACCCAACAGCTGCGTGATAAGTATGTGGGTAATGAGCTTAACTGTACCAATTGCCATATGGATGCAGGCCGTAAAGCCAATGCATCACCCCTCTGGGGTGCGTATTTTGCTTATCCGGCGTATCGTAAAAAAGACAATAAAGTCAGTAGCTTTGAAGAACGCATCCAAGGTTGTTTTAACTATTCGATGAATGGTAAAGCCCCTGCATCAGGTAGCCCTGAGTTAGTGGCGCTTTCTGCCTACGCCTATTGGTTAGGCATGGGCGGCTTGATGGATGAGGCTAATATCAGTGGCCCTGTTCCTGAGATCAGTGATGCTGAGTTAGTCAAAGGTGCCAAGCGGGATGACTTCCCACTACCAGAGGCATTAGCTAAGGCGATGACAGTTGAGCAACGTGCTAACTTGCCGGGTCGAGCTTATCCTGAGATCCCAAAACCCGAACAAGCCTATTCATCTGAACGAGGTAAAGCCGTGTATGTCGCCCATTGCCAAACTTGTCATGGTGTTGATGGGCAAGGTCAAGCCATTGCGGGTGTGTATGCACTGCCGCCGCTGTGGGGATCTCAAAGTTATAACTGGGGAGCGGGAATGCACAGGGTCAATACTGCCGCATTTTTCATTTATGAAAACATGCCCTTTGGTAAGAGCATGCAGCTGACGAACCAACAGGCTTGGGATGTTGCCGCTTACATCAACTCCCACGAGCGTCCGCAGGATCCGCGTAACAAGGGTGATGTGAAGCAAGCGCAGGAGAAATACCACAATGACAGCGATTACTATGGTCTCACGGTCGATGGCAAAGTGTTAGGCACTGAGTCCTATCCGATTTTTCCTAAGAAGTCATAGTTGAGTCGCTGAGATTAAGTGCTCGTGTGATGTTATAAAGCGAGTGAATAAGTTAGACATAAAAGCCAGCAAGCATTTAGCTTTGCTGGCTTTTTTATTAATTAGCCCAAGAGTTTAGGCTTGTCATGGCACTTTCTCACCGACACGCAGCTAGTCCATCCGTGGATGCTCGACCGCCCCGTCCATGGGGCGGACGGTCGTCTCGCAAATCACCATGACTCACCTTTCGGACATCAGTGTTAACTGTCGCTTTAAAAGCATACGGAGATTTTCGCTATAAGTGGCTTATTCACTATCTCGAATGTGCAAAACGTATTGAGGGAGTCGAACCCTCTCTACGTTTTCTAAGAAGCTGATTTACGTTGGTTTTTGGTCAAAGGAAACAAACTCTTGTTACACCTTACTGTATTTCTTTAGTAAGGGGAATTCTCGAGCGTTCTAACCTCAAGCACTGTTTAGACACACAGGTATAATGTGAGATTTATAAACTGGCTTCAAATCGAGACTAAAAAGGTATCAGTTTTTGCTTGGGATTTTATGTAATCAACTGAAATTATTATTCTTTCACTTTGCCTAATATTATTTACCGCGCCAAAATGCTTCTCGGTAAATAAAGTCTCGATTTTTCTGGATGAAAAATGTTGAAAGCCCACTGATACTGATGCTAACTTATTGGCATAATTAAATTATTTACTCGTTTATTCTCATATCTAACTCTATTCGGGTTGGGTTTTATTAGAAAAGCAGGTAATACACTGTTAGGCCCACTTAAGGATCAAGTATGGATGATATACAGAGCATGCTCTCCAAGATTCAATCTGAGCGTGAGGCTAAAATCATTGAGCATAAGAAGCATCTCGAATCCGATGACTATCAGGGGGCTCTCAGGCTTCTAGAAGTGGTTACTTTCGACTTCATAAAAGGCATGAAGTCATGTTCAATCTATTGCAGTCGAGGCGCTGATTTCCGAGACAATTCTCTTTCGCTTAGTCATATTGATGATTATTTCATGTCAGCGATTATGATCTTGACGATGCTCAAAGAAGGAGGGATCAATCCCGCAAAACGAGAAATGCGCTATCTCATTGATTCGAGTATGCGATACTTGTTTGTAGATCAGCAACTGTGGAGAGGAAAGCTAAATGAAAAGGTTGTGTATTTTGACAAAAAAATAGATAAGTCGAATATAAAATACATTAACGATATTGACCTTCACATGATCGACGATCAAGGCTTAAAGAAGTCATTTTGTTCCGAATACACTCAGGCTTATTATAAGGCTTGCGAGTATGTCCATGCTTCTACAAGACAAATTGAAGAGCGGTTTTCCCTGTATGAGCAGGGTATCACTATAGGGCTGGAGCGAGCTGAACAACTGCAAGAAGTGGCGGAACTATTAAGCGAAGTGTACTCGACCCTTTTAGTCTTTACGTTCCACGCATCAGGTGTAAGTACAGTCGGCGATCTCATGGTAGACACCCTTTCACCACAAAATGACTGGGTTTACAACGGCAATAAGTATATTGCTGAAATCGATCGGCATTTTGATTACAAGCATGAGCGTAAAGAAGTTCTTCAGGAGCTAGAGAAAATGCGCGCGGAAAGAGCTCGGCCTAACAAGGCATTGCAGCGGACAAGCCGCTGAATGCGGCGTTAAAGCATTCCTTTAAATAAATACTTCATCTACTCAACCCTCGGATTAACAATAAATCGTGCTCACAAAGTATGCATCTGTGAACACACTTGCTATAACACAGGAATGCGGTTCACTGAGCCAAATGAATACACCCAAATATTATTTAAGTTAGATAACTTGATGAATACAACCAATTGAACTTTATTGAAACATCCATAGTTTAATTTAGCGACAGGTATACTCGGGAATTAACGAGATTAAGTACTTGCATGGAAGTGACCGTTGGCGGCAAGGATGCCGCCGTCGAGCCCTCAGGGATGAGTTTATGGCGTGTCACTGGAATACAAGTACTTAATCTTTTAGCAAATCAGAAAGGATACTTTATTGTATCTGACCGATAGCGGCATAGAGAATATCACTATAATGCCTAGGACATTATTAACACTTCTTTTTAAATCATAAGCAGGCGTGTCACTGGGAAAACAATGGCAATTAATGCTGCATAACTCAGCAGCTTTGCTTTGGTGGGAAACAACTCAGCCTGAGTTGCAAAAATCTATTATGATCTCCGCGCTATAACAACTTATCTTGCTATAAGGATTACCGTGTCTCAGCCATTGGAAGTACCTAAGTTAGAAACTGCGCAAATTTGCCCTCTGTGCCAAGGCGCGAATCAATGTGCTGTGATTTTAGGTAAGGGTATTGAGGATTGTTGGTGCGCTCTGCAAACATTTCCACCTTTGGCCGCCTTGCAAGCGCAAGCATCAGATTCGCCGCTAGGGGTCATCAACCATATTTTACCGTCTGCCGATGCGTGTATTTGCCAAGCTTGTTTAATCCAACTTAAGCAGGGGTTAAGTCTGGGGCAGATCGCAGAGCAGGATGAAAAAAGCCCATCGAGTGTGAGCGATGGGCTAGGTTATGAGGTGAAATAGCGGGCTGAAGTAATGAGTTATCGACCGATTGTGTAATCCAGTTGCACAGTGGTTTGTGCCTCAACGGCTATACCATTTTCAAACTTGGGTGCGTAACGCCATTTATCTATCATTTTTAGCGTTTCTTTCTCAAAGAGAGCACCACCCTTAGAAGCTAAAATTTCAGGATTTTTGACGAAGCCATTTTCATCGACAGTAAATTTAAGCTGAACCCAGCCACTTTTACCTCGCTGCGCATAGGACATTGGATAGTCTGGTGCGGTACGGAAAATAGGTTGTTGTTCCTGTGCGTCGGCCCAAGGACGCATTTTGCCGATAGCAATACAGTGGGCGGTGGACTCGTCACGCTTTCCTTGGCGCTCATATAGTTCTACTAAATAAGCGTGGGCACTTAAGGCATAGGGATGGCTAAAGTTAAGGGCTTCAAACTGCTTAACGACTTCTAAAAGCAATGGAATCGCCTTGTCATCATGCTTTTCTGCATACTCAACGGCACCCACCACATAGGTTGCCTTGACTCTGTCTATGGCGTTCTCTGGTAAAATCTCTTTATAAATATCATAGGCATCGAAGGCATAGCTTCTTACGCTTTTGGTGTATAGCTCTGTATTTGATAAGCGGTTGAAGGCGGCCATTTTTACATCGGCGAGCAGTTTCTTTTTATCGGATTTTTCAGCAATTGCGATAGCAGTAAGCAAATCATTTTTCGCATCTTTGGCTTCAACGGCGGTTTGTGCAGCACCTAGTAAGGGGTCGATAAGCTCAAGCGCTTCTTTGCCATAATGAACTTTATAGTTAGCCAGAGCGAGTTGATACAATTCATTCGCCTTAGCCGTTTTGGGCAGATTATTTTCTGTAAATGGGTAAGGTGCAACTTGCTTTTCTATCGCGCTGGCCCAGTTCATGGCTAGGTTAGCTAAGTCGACGCTGTCTTTGGTATATTGAGCTTCGCCGAGTTGATAAGCGTTTTTTGCGCTTGCTTCAATATTTGCAGCATCGCCTTTTTCTACGGCGGCTTGATAGTCACTATAGGCTTTGGCAAAGCTATTTTCTGAGGCATGCACGCTAAGAGAAGTGCCTAAAGTGAGGGCAAGAAGACAGGCAATTGGCAGCATTTTTCCGTGTGACATTCTATATATCCTTATTATTGATGAATTTAGATGATACATAGGTGTACATTTTGAGGCAAGTTAGTTTGGCTTTTGTTAATGATGCTTGTGGGGAATGCAGATAACTGAGCACTGATAACTGAGCTCTGAGAACTGATAACTGAGATTGAAGATAAGCGAGCCCAGCTGAAACTGAGTTCGCTTATTTATCAGTGCCTTGTCGTTTTATGATCCGTAATGACTTCTATTAGCCACAATCACTTAGCTGTGAAAGTCACGGCGAACTGTCCAAGCGCGCCGTATTCAAATTTGCAGACCTGTGCCAATGGCAGATCAAGGACGCCAGCGTAAGAGCCTGTGATCACATATTGCCCTTGAGTTAAGCCAATGCCTTGGGAGGATAAAAAGTTAACTAACCAGTAGAGTCCCGCCTTAGGGAAACCGTTAGGATGAATGGCGGATTTTTGCAGTGTGTCGCTTTGCTGGTGCTCGTCATTGGCAATATCAACGCTGAGTTCAAAACAGCTCATTTCTAAACCTTCTTGCGGATTAAGCACTGGCCCTAACCACAGTCCTTGATTGACTAAGCCATCGGCGAGGGCATCAAAATGCGTCGCTTCACTGGGTGTGTGGTAGCGGCTTTTGATCAATTCCAAGGCTAAGCGTGTGTGGCCTAAGGCCTCGTCGATTTCAGCCTCTGTGTAAGGTGTGCTTCTTGGCGGTAAATCGCGAGCAATCTCGAAGGCGAGTTCGGGTTCGACTCGGGCCAGGCCTTTAGTCGATGGATAGAGCGGGCAAGTGGTCGATTGTTGATACACATCATCTTGATAAATAGGCGCTACGACGGTTTTTTCCGCCGTGGGTAATAGGCATTTCCACGCCGCGATAGGATTGTTATCGCTTGCCTTAAATATTTCTGCTACGGCTTGTTGAATAGCAAAGGCCTGTTCGAAGCTGGTTGGCCTTAGTTCTGGGATCAGTAAATCGCCGCTCGTGCCTGCTGCGCGGCGCTCGGCTAATTCTTTGGCTGCGGTATTAATATGCGTTTTAACTTGTTCGATCGTGGCGGTAGATAACATTAACTTTCCTATTTAAAGCGTTAGCTTAAAAAGAAGTGGCCTAGAGAGTGTGTGGCAGAAGCCATTTTTATGGGCCAAATATACTCGGTTATTGGCAACGCGGGAAATGCCAATGTTGGCTTTCGGGGTAAATCTGCTGCAGTTGAATCAAGAGTGCAGCCAATATTCCAATTATCGTAAGATGCTGAAACTTGCCTCACATAAGTGTCAGCTAAAGTATCCAAGCTAACGCGAATGTTTCCATGATGATCCGCTAGATATTGTGTTGGCTCAGTGCCAGAATGGCTGTCCATTTTGCGGTTTCTACTGGACTCCTCCGTGAACCTTAGCCATAACGCCCCTCAGGCAAATAATCATGCTCAACTCGGGCTCCTGTTCATCTCAGTTGCGGTTTTATTTTGGGGCATGTTACCTATAGCATTAAAGCTCTCGGCGGCCTTTATCGATCCCGTGACTCTTACTTGGTTTCGTTTTCTGGTCGCGCTTTTAGTCAGCATAGTGATCCAATGGAGCGCAGGTAGTCTTAAGCAATTTGCAGCACTCGATGCCAAAGTTTGGTTAAGGTTAGTGCTTGCTGGCATCTTCTTGATGCTCAATTATGTGTCTTTTGTTTATTCACTCGATTACCTCGCACCGGGCGCCGCCCAACTGAATTTCCAGACTTCACCCTTTTTCCTCGCGTTTGGTGGTGTGTTGTTTTTTAAGGAACGGCTTAATGCGGTGCAACTCAGCTGTTTTGCAACCTTAGCTTTAGGTATGTTGATGTTTTTCCATCCTAATTTAAATTTTTCTGGGGCTAATAATCATCAGGTTTGGATTGGGGTGATGATCATCCAGTTCTCAGCACTGTCGTGGACTAGCTATGCCTTATTGCAAAAATCCTTACTGAATCGTTTGTCGCCCGCGAACGTGCTCTTAGTGATCTATGGCTTAGGTATTTTCGTAATGGCTCCCTTTAGCGACTTTAGTCAGTTTGTCCGTATGGACAGCTTCGATTGGCAGATAGCACTGTTTTGCGCCGCCAATACCTTGATCGCCTATGGCTGTTTTGGGCAGTCGATGAAGTACTGGCCGACGGCGCAGGTCAGTGCCATGTTGGCCCTAACGCCAGTATTTAGCTTTAGTGCCACGGCGTTAGTGGTGAGCCTTGGCTGGTGGCCAGAAGTATTTCGCGCTGATGAATTAGATGGTTTATCTCTGCTGGGGATTGGCGTGATTATAGTGTCTGTGATGGTGGTGCAATTGCTGCCTATGTACCGTAATCGTCAGGCGAAGCGTTTGCAGGCTGTCTAACGCAGACATTTTATCTATGGGAAAGGTCAGTGATCACTAGACTCAGCGAATTAAAACTTCAGGATATCCGTGGCGTCATCTTCGATCTCGACGGCACCTTAGCACATTCTAATCCTGATTTTGCAGGGCTGCGGCGGGAGTTGGGGATTCATTCTGGTACGGATATCTTGGCCCATGTCGAGAGTCTTAGTACTGATGAAGCTTGTGCTCAAGCGTTAGACATTGTCCATGAGTACGAAAGACAAAGTTCACTCAAGGCCAGTTGGATTGATGGCGCGAGGGAGCTTATCGAATGCCTACGGGCCAAGTCACTGCCCTTGGCTATTTTGACTCGCAATATGCCAGAAGCGGCGCAAATCACTATCGATAAACTCGGCATAGATATCGCACTAGTATTAACGCGCTACGACGCTCAGCCTAAGCCGCATCCCGAAGGTATTCATCTTATTTGCCAGCAGTGGCAACTCGCGCCCGCAGATATCTTGTATGTGGGCGATTATCTGTTTGATCTGCAAACTGCGCGCAATGCGGGTAGTCACTGTGCCCTCTATTGCCCTGAAGACGTGCCCGACTATGCCCAAGCGGCTGATTTACTGGTCTCTTGCTACCACAGCCTGATTAAAGCATGGCCTAAATAATTTATTCCTATGCGGTTAACCTGTTTAGCCGCATATATCTCAATTAACTCCTGTGACTACTTAGGTAATTGCTTACAAAGGTCATCAAATAGTGCAAAACTTTCGGTTAGCACCGTCTGTAATTGATCTTCGTTATAGCACCATGGCTGGCGTTGTGTACGCCAGTCGTTATCCTAGTCAATCTCTTCACCTCGCGCTAACCGCTCTGCAACGGCAATCTGTTGATAGGAGCCGCCACCGATGCGCTTATCTTCACGCCACAAGTCAAAGTTAAAAACTACCCACTGCCGCATCTCCATCATAAGCCTCATATGTGGGTAGGCGAACTTTTTCGCATTTAGCTTGTAATATCCCCCCTCACTTTTGTAAAAACGGATCGGGTAGGGGAACTGGGCAACCAGTGCTTGTTGACGCTCCGTCGGCACCTTAGGATTAAAATCGCCAGGGAGCTTAGGAAAGCGCGCCAACATAGAGGCACATAGCGCTCGGCAAAATTAACCTCACGGGCAATGGTAATCACGGGTTGTGACACTTCACTTAGGATAAAATTGTGTTGTTGCTCAGTTAACATATCGTCATCCATCTTGACTGTTTATGGTGTTATTTTCATGGTAGCTAAAGGTTAATATCCAATTTTTCAATTGATTAAAAATGTTAGGTCAATATCAAAATCGCTTTTGTCGCTACGGCCTCGCTAAGAGTCAGAAGGTATTTAGCGGTTACTTTGTGTATCCAGCTTATCTTGTTTAAGCCCAAGCCGAATACTGTCGAGTAATGCCACTAACCAGCAGAGCAAAAAGCCATAGAGCAGCTCATTGGCATTGGCAATTGTGGTCTGGGTTTGTTGGGTGATTTCGGCAGAAATCACGCCGATATCTAGCGGTAAGGTGCCGTTTTGAATATCTAAGGCGATGACTTGCGCCACTTGATAGATTTGCATGAGCAACAGCACAAGACTCACGACCGCTAAGCTAAAAAATACCAGTGCCGAGCGTTTATGTTTTAGGTAAAAATGGCCGCTGCCGGGGGCGACAAAGGCGGATAACAGGCCGGCGTTAAAGGCTTTTTTCATCGAAATACACTAGATGCGTTGCTAAAGACTAAGTCGACACTAATAGACATGTTGGCTTAACTGCAAGTTAATTTGCCATTGCGACTAACATTCCAATAAAGCCCGCAAACAGAGTGCAACCGACAAGTACCATGATTAATAACGTTTTATCTTTGTGGCATGACTTAGCGAGTTCAGGCAGTGCCGAGGTAAATGGGGAAGTGATCAGTGCTAAAAAATCCATTTTATATCCTTAAGCTAGGCATTCTTGTACTGACTATATCAGCTTGAAATATCAACTGGCCAGTGTGCTTTGAGCTAGTGCGATGTTAAGCCAACAAAAAAGGAGCCTAGGCTCCTTTTTTAGTCTCTAGCTTAAGCTAGATTAGTCTTCACGTGGTTTACGTGGCTTACGCTCACCGGCAGGTTTGTCTGCACGTGGTTTGCGGTCAGCAAATGGCTTATCACCAGTAGACGCAGCGCGAGGCTTACGATCACCCGCTGGGCGGTCACCTGTTGGACGATCGCCACGTGGTTTACGGTCACCCGCAGGGCGGTCTGAACGAGCACTGCGGCCTGAATCAACAAATACTTGATCGCCAGCTTCGCGGATGTTCAATGGCTTGCCACAAACACGTACTTTACGTAGGTGCTGTAACACGTCTTTTGGCATGCCGTCTGGCAGGTCAACAGTGGTCACTGCATCATAAAGTTGGATTGCGCCAATGTAACGGCTGTCGATGTTAGCTTCGTTCGCGATAGCGCCAACGATGTTACCCACACCTACACCATTCTCACGACCTACGTCGATCACGTAACGGCACATTTTCAAATCTGGGTTGTCTTTCAACGCTTCAGCTGAGCCTAAGCTGGCTGGCATTGGACGCGGTTCGCGACTTCTGCGTTCACCACGCTCACCACCACGGTCATTACGATCACTTCCGCGGTCGCTACGTTCAGTGCGCTCACTGCGTTCATCACGAACACGTTCTTGAATGGCTGGCAATTGCAAAGGACGTTCTTGCTGAACTTGCTGTAATAATGCAGCGGCTAGCAGATCTGTATCGACTTCTAACTGTTGGCATAATTGAGCAACAGCTTCTTTCATGAAATCTAAATCGCCGTTGATTGTTTCAGCCAATTGCTCACCTAAGCGAGACAGACGACGTTCTGCAACAGTCTCTGGGCTTGGGATTTTCATTGGTGAAATGCGGCTGTTAGTTGAGCGTTCGATAGTGCGCAGCATGCGCATTTCACGGCTCGTTACAAACAGGATCGCCATACCAGTACGGCCAGCACGGCCTGTACGGCCAATACGGTGTACATAAGCTTCGGCATCATACGGAATATCGTAGTTCACAACGTGACCGATACGCTCAACGTCAAGACCACGGGCCGCAACGTCAGTCGCGATCAGAATGTCTAACTTGCCACGTTTCAGTTGGTCAACTGCACGCTCACGGGCTTGCTGGTTCATGTCACCGTGTAGTGGTGATGAAGCATAACCGCGGGCTTCTAACTTCTCAGCTAACTCAACACATGAGTTACGAGTACGTACGAATATGATCACACCTTCAGTGTTTTCAACTTCTAATACACGTACTAAGGCTTCAAGTTTGTTGTGTTGTGATACTTGTACGAAACGCTGTTCGATTGACTCAACCGTCGTTTGGCTTGATTCGATACGAACATGTACAGGATTACGTAAGTGCTGGTTAGCAACACGCTTAATTTGCTCTGGCATAGTGGCAGAGAATAGCGCCAGTTGGCGTTCGCTTGGCGTGTGCTCAAGGATCCATTCGATATCATCGATGAAGCCCATTTTTAACATTTCATCGGCTTCATCGAGCACTAAGGCTTGTAATGAATCGAGTTTCAAGGTGCCGCGACGCATATGGTCCATAACACGACCAGGTGTACCAACAATAACTTGTGGGCCGCGTTTCAGGGCATTCAACTGTTGTTGCATGCTTTGGCCGCCGTAAATTGGAAGAACGTGGAAATTCTTCATAAATTTGGCATAGCTACTGAACGCTTCAGCAACCTGCACGGCTAATTCACGTGTTGGTGCTAATACTAAAATTTGCGGTGTCGTTTGGCTGGTAACTTTGTTTAATAGTGGTAACGCGAAGGCGCCAGTTTTACCTGTACCTGTTTGCGCTTGACCTAAAATATCTTTGCCAGCCATAAGTGGATCAATACTGGCTGATTGGATTGGCGTTGGTTTTTCATAACCTAGCTCGTCAAGAGCACGCAACAAATTCTCGGATAGGCCGAGTTCACGGAAAGTTCTTTCATCGGATGACATTGGGTTGTAGCCTTGTGGATGCGCGCGCGAAATGGCGCTAAAGTTTCACAGACAGAAAATCAACCCCGTGTCGATTTCCCGCGAACGACGGATTATAGCAGCATGGCGGCCACTTTACCAATCAGAGTCACGCTATTTAACCTGTTTTCTGCATTTTTTTCGCTAAAACTGAGCAAGAAACGCGCCACTTCCCATTAATTCTTTAAATATTCAACATTTAATTGAAGTAACTCGAATGCTGACTCTGTCACTGCCGCAAGAAAAGTGATGTCGATTGTCGCGACGGTATCCTCTGGTGTGTGATATTGGGGATGGGTCGGCACACCAAAATACAGCCAAGGGATATTCGCTTTGTGGAAGGGGTAATGATCCGACGCCCGCAGCCAATCGGTACTTTGTATGCTTCGACCAACGGGTTTAGGGTGCGTGAGTTTAATGCAAAGTCGGTTCTGCTGATTCAGTAGGGGTTTAAATTGATTGAACTGAGTGAAGTTTCGACTGCCTTCGAGGTAAATCGCATAGGGCCTGCCGGGGTGACTCACCATATCTAAATTCAACATCAGCTCAAAAGTCGCTTCTGGCAGGCGGGTTTTGAGTTGTTCAACCAAGGCGATACTGCCATAGAGCCCAGGTTCTTCGGCATCGGTTGCCACAAACATCAGGTTCACCTTAGGCAAGGTATTGGGTTGTAGGGCAAATTGCTGTTGCCAATGTTTGGCAATGGCGAGCATAGCGGCGACGCCCGAGGCGTTATCATCGGCGCCGTGGTAAATCTTACTGCCGCTCATGCCTAAGTGATCATAGTGGGCGACGATAATGCGCCATCGATTCGTCGGTTCTGCCGCCATCGCGGTGGCGACCACGTTGGCGCCGTTTTCTTGGGTGAAGAAGGTTTGATATTCAAAGGGCACGATAAAGTCCGCTCCCCAAGGCTGTAAACCTAGCCCCTGAAATTGCTGCTTTATATAGTCACGACTTTTTGCCGCACCTTGGGTTTGGGTTTTGCGGCCTTCAAATTCATCCGAACTTAATACTGTGACTGTCGCTTGTAACTCTGTGGGCTCGGCCCAAGTGAGTTTTAGCTCTGTGCGTGCACAGGTTTCGGCTGAGTTAGCGCAGCCAGTGAGGGTCGTTGTAACAACGCAGGCCAGTGCTAATAAGCCAAGTCTTTGGGATTGATGTCTTATAAGGTGCGTGATCTTGAACTTGGCGAGCAGCTGACCGATACGACTGTGGTTGAATAGAGTCGATGCGCTTAGGTTTATGTCGCTTAGATTTTTACTTAAAAGTGATTGATACTGCCTCGGTAATATAAGGTGAGTCACTGGGGACTGAGTGCTATCACGCATGGACATTCCTTATCGCTGAAGCCTTCGCCAGAAGATGAATATCATCTTTGCCTAAATCCGATTCTAATTCAATGAGATCTATATGTATGCGATAGCTTAAGCATATTGGATTGCTGAGCGAAAAAAAGCGCAGTGCTTAGGGCGACTGCGCTTTTATTATTCAGACCAACTGCGGCGTGAGCCGAATGTTAAGCCTTAGCTTTATTGGCCTTTGCCAGCTCGATATCCCGTTTTAGCAGTGGCTTTAAGAAGCGTGCCGTGTGGGAGGTTGGATGCTCGGCGACTTCTTCCGGCGTGCCTGTGGCTAAAATCATACCGCCACCACCGCCACCTTCTGGGCCTAAGTCGATAATCCAGTCTGCGGTTTTGATCACATCCAGATTATGCTCAATCACCACAATCGTGTTGCCGTGGGATTTGAGACGATGCAACACGTCGAGCAGCAATTGAATATCGGCAAAATGTAAGCCCGTGGTCGGTTCATCCAAGATATACAAGGTTTGGCCCGTGTCACGCTTAGACAGCTCTTTGGCAAGTTTCACCCTTTGGGCTTCACCGCCCGAAAGTGTGGTCGCACTTTGGCCGAGACGCACATAGGACAAACCCACATCCATCAAGGTTTGTAGCTTACGGGCAATGGCAGGTACGGCATCGAAGAACTGACGCGCATCTTCCACTGTCATCTGTAGTACTTCGTGAATATTCTTGCCTTTATAGCGTACTTCTAAGGTTTCGCGGTTGTAGCGCTTACCTTTACAAGAATCACAGGGTACATATACATCGGGTAGGAAGTGCATTTCGACCTTGATCAAGCCATCGCCTTGGCAGGCCTCGCAGCGTCCACCTTTTACGTTAAAGGAGAAACGGCCGACCTGATAACCGCGAGTCCGCGACTCTTGGGTTCCGGCAAAAATCTCGCGAATTGGGGTGAAGATGCCGGTATAAGTGGCCGGATTTGAGCGCGGTGTGCGGCCAATCGGGCTTTGGTCGATATCGACCACTTTGTCGCACAGTTCCATCCCTTCGATACGGTCATAGGGTGATGGCTCATCCACCGTCGCTCCGTTGAGCATTCTATGGGCGATCTTGAAGAAGGTATCGTTGATTAAGGTTGATTTACCCGAACCTGATACACCCGTCACACAGGTGAATAGGCCAATGGGAATGGTTAAATCCACATTACGCAAGTTGTTGCCGCGTGCGCCAAACAACTCAATCACTTGAGTTTTGTCGAACGGAATGCGCGGTGTATCGATATGAATGCAGCGCTTACCAGAAATATATTGTCCGGTAACTGACTCTTCACAGGCGATGATTTTCTCAATTGGGCCGTCGCAAATCACTTCGCCGCCGTGTACGCCAGCACCAGGGCCGATATCGATCACGTGATCCGCCATACGGATCGCATCTTCGTCATGCTCAACCACAATCACAGTGTTGCCCAAATCCCGCAGGTGGATAAGCGTCTGCAGCAGACGCTCGTTATCCCTTTGATGCAGGCCGATTGAAGGTTCGTCGAGCACATACATCACGCCGACGAGTCCGGCGCCAATTTGGCTGGCGAGTCGAATACGTTGGGCTTCACCGCCGGAGAGGGTTTCTGCCGAGCGCGATAGGCTCAAATAATTGAGACCCACGTTGACGAGGAAGCCTAAGCGATCGCGGATTTCCTTTAAAATCTTCTCGGCAATCTGCGCCTTTTGGCCACTAAACTCGACTTTCTCGAAGTAGTCCAAGGCTTCGCCAATCGACCAAGTGGTGAGTTGTGGCAGGTTGATATCACCTAAAAACACGTTACGGGCTTCTTCGCGCAGACGCGAACCACCACAGCTTTGACAAGCTTGGGTATTGATAAACTTGGCTAATTCGTCACGTACCGAGTTACTTTCGGTTTCGCGATAGCGCCTGTCCATGTTGTTTAGAATGCCTTCGAAGGGGTGATTACGCACCACCACATCACCGCGGTCATTAATGTATTTAAAGGCAATACTTTCTTTACCTGAGCCGTAAAGTACGATTTTGCGGACTTTTTCGCTAAGCTGCTCGTAGGGCACTTCGACATCGAACTTATAGTGTTCGGCGAGTGAGCTAAGCATTTGGAAATAGTAGAAGTTGCGTCTATCCCAGCCGCGAATCGCACCGCCCGCCAGTGAAAGCTCGGTATTGGTGATCACGCGCTCAGGATCGAAAAATTGTTGTACCCCTAAACCATCACAGGTTTGGCACGCGCCGGCTGGATTGTTAAAGGAGAAGATCCTTGGTTCTAATTCCGCCATCGAATAACCGCAATGCGGGCAGGCGAAGTTGGCCGAAAAGATCAGTTCTTCGCCTTTTGCTTTACCAGTACCAGTGTCGTCTTCCATGCTGGCAACGGTCGCTATGCCGCCGGAGAGTTCTAGTGCAGTTTCGAAGGATTCCGCTAAGCGTTGCTTGATATCGTCACGCACTTTAAAACGGTCGACAACCACTTCAATCGTGTGTTTAACGTGTAAGTCTAAGGTTGGCGGATCGGTTAAGTCACACACTTCACCGTCGATACGCGCGCGGATATAACCCTGCGCCGATAGACCTTCGAGCAATTTAACGTGTTCACCCTTACGGGCGTTGACTACAGGTGCGAGCAGCATCAAGCGGCTGTCTTGGGGCATTTCCAACACTTTATCGACCATCTGGCTGACGGTTTGTGCCGCCAAGGGTTGATTGTGTGTCGGACAACGCGGCTCACCCACACGGGCAAACATCAAGCGCAGGTAATCATAAATTTCGGTAATCGTGCCCACGGTTGAACGTGGGTTATGGGAGGTGGATTTTTGCTCTATGGATATCGCCGGGCTTAAGCCTTCAATATGGTCCACATCGGGCTTTTCCATTAAACTCAAAAATTGGCGAGCATAGGCAGATAGGGACTCGACATAACGTCGCTGGCCCTCGGCATATAAAGTATCGAAAGCGAGGGAGGATTTGCCAGATCCCGATAAGCCCGTGATGACAATCAGTTTATCCCTTGGGATAGTCAGGTTGATATTCTTGAGATTGTGGGTGCGTGCGCCGCGTATTTCAATCTTATCCATCTATCGCTCTAATGCCATATGCTTAAAAAAATGAGCACAAGTATCGCACAGTTCCGCCGCTGAGTTTAGTTGATTCTGTGATCTGCACCAATCCTAGGGCTGGCACTGGCTTTAAGTCGGCCTGCTTTGCGGTATGTTGTGGATGGAATGGATTAACTAAGATTAATACTGTTGTTGCGCACTGACTCACAGGACAATTGTGAACACTATGTTAGACTCATTCCCCTGTGTCTGAGCGTTAAAAATAAAGATGTTAACTCAGACACAGTCAATATAGGTCCGTGATAAACGGGATAAAAGCTAAGTGTATAGTCAGTGGTTTAGGCCACTATTTCCTTTTGAGCAAATCCTTTTGGGTGTGGTAACATGCGCCCCTTAAAAGACTTCAATCCAGGGCAAAATCATGGGTAACAACGGACTTTCGGGTACTGAGAAAAAAGTCGCGTTTTCTTTAGCCAGTGTATTTGGTTTGCGCATGATGGGCTTGTTTATGATCATGCCCGTCTTTGCACTTTATGGTCAGCATCTTGAAGGCTTTTCGCCTCTGTGGGTGGGTATTGCTATCGGCGCCTATGGCCTGACTCAAGCCGTGCTGCAAATCCCTATGGGGATTTTATCTGACAAATATGGTCGCAAGCCGATTATTCTTGGTGGCTTAGTGTTGTTTGCTATTGGCAGTGTTATCGCTGCTAATGCAGATACGATTTATGGCGTTGTCTTTGGTCGAGCTGTACAGGGTATGGGCGCGATTGCCGCTGCCGTGCTGGCGCTTGCCGCAGATTTAACCCGCGACGAGCAGCGCACTAAGGTGATGGCGATTATTGGCATGTGTATCGGGTTATCTTTTGCCCTGTCTTTGCTAATGGGACCTATCGTCGCGCAACATCTTGGGTTGACTGGATTGTTTTGGTTAACGGCGGTATTTGCTATTGTCGGTATGCTGTTGATCCAGTTTTTAGTGCCTAATCCCATCACTCAGGCGCCGAAGGGAGACACTCTAGCTACGCCCGCTAAGCTCAAACGTATGTTCCTCGAGCCGCAATTATTTAGGCTTAACGCTGGGATTTTTATCCTGCATTTAGTGCTCACCGCAGTATTTGTGGCACTGCCGCTGGATCTGGTGGATGCGGGTCTAGTGAAAGAAAAACATTGGATGCTGTATTTCCCCGCTTTTGTGGGCGCATTTATTTTGATGGTGCCGTTAATCATCATAGGGGTTAAGCGCAAAAATACTAAGGCGATGTTCCAAATTGCCCTCGTGATAATGATAGTGGCATTGCTGGCGATGGCCGCATTTGCGAGCAATCTTTGGGTATTGAGTTTTGCCGTGGTGCTCTTCTTTACTGGGTTTAACTATTTAGAAGCTTCACTGCCAAGTTTGATTGCCAAATTTTGCCCCGTCGGCGAAAAAGGTTCGGCCATGGGCGTGTATTCTACTAGCCAATTTTTAGGGGCTTTTTGTGGTGGTATGCTCGGTGGTGGTGCTTTCCAGCTCGTGGGCGCAGTCGGGGTATTTATTGTTGCCGTGATCTTAATGTCTATTTGGTTATTCCTGACATTAGGCATGCAAAACCCTGTGTTGTTAAAGAGTTACACCTTAGAAGCCGAAGTCAAAGACAAGGCACAAGCGCGGGATATGGCGACTCAGTTATCCCAATTAATGGGCGTCGTCGAAGCGATCGTCGTGCTGGACGAGAAAGTGGCCTACTTAAAGGTTGATGAGCATTTCGATTTAAGAGAAGCACGAGCTGTGTTAGGCTCTGCTCAATAATATCTGGGTCTGCCGTGTGGTATTTGGGGAAGCTGATTTTCCTCTATGGCGACACAGATAAACAACATACTGAATTAATAGATTATTTAAAGAATCGCAGGAGATTTCAATGGCCAGTCGTGGTGTTAACAAGGTAATTTTGGTTGGCAATTTGGGACAAGATCCAGAAGTGCGTTATATGCCAAACGGTAATGCAGTCGCAAATATCACAGTAGCGACTAGCGAATCGTGGAAAGACCAACAGGGTCAACAGCAAGAGCGTACTGAATGGCACCGTGTGGTTCTGTTCGGCAAATTAGCTGAAATTACAGGTGAATACCTGCGTAAAGGTTCACAGGTTTACCTTGAAGGTAAACTGCAAACTCGTAAGTGGAAAGACCAAAGTGGTCAAGACCGTTACAGCACTGAAGTGGTTATCGACCAAAGCGGTAGCATGCAAATGCTAGGTAGCCGTGGTCAAGGTGGACAAGCACAAGGCGCGCCAATGGGCGGCGGCATGCCACAAAACGCAGGTTACCAATCTGCACCACAACAAGCCGCGCCTGCGCAAAATCAATATGCGCCAGCGCCTCAAGCAGCACCTGCTTACCAAGCGCCAGCTCAGCAACAATATGCTCCGCCAGCACCTGCCCAGCAGCAAGGTTATGGTCAGCCACAGGCTCAACAACCACAACAAGGTGGTTATGCGCCTAAGCCACAAGCCGCGCCAGCGCCAGCTTATCAAGCGCCAGCAGCACCGGCACAGCGTCCAGCGCCACAACCACAGCAAAACTTCACCCCAGATTTGGATGATGGTTGGGATGACGATATTCCGTTCTAATTTGGAACGTATCGAAGTGTAAAGACGGTATCGTCTTAAATAAGCAAAGCCACGCGAGTCGTGGCTTTGTTGTTTCTTGTCTTTATGTTTTGTGCTGTGAGGCCGTAGGCGAGGTTGTTAAACCCTTCACCTCGCTTGCTCACATAACGATACGTTTGAGATAGAAACTTAGAACGTATAATCGAAGTTATAACGCATGCCTAGCATGATCTGGTCATTGGTTTCGCGGTATTCAAAATCTGTTTTTTGATATTCGATGAAGGTGCTGAATTTCGGTGTTTTATGCCATTCCAGCGTAGTGTTATAGGCATTGTATTTCGCGGAGGTGATGTCATTGTCGCCATCGTCATATCTGGACACGCCTAGCTTGATTTTATAGCTGTCAGTGATGGGATAGCTTGCAACCACATCTAGTGTTGAACCATCCAATGTGGTGCCATCGACGCTGTCTTTTTCAATGTTTTGGTAGGCTGCGGCGAGGAACAGAGAATTGAAATTTTTCGCTAGGGTTACACCGAATGTATTTTCATCCTTGTTGTCCTCTAACTCTTTATTATAAAAAGCCGCGGCAATGTAGATGAAGTCGGTTTTATAACGGATACCCGTGTTAACGAAGTCACTGCCGCCACTGCCTTTATTGCCGTCGAATTGCGCATCGGCCGAAAATAACAGGTCGCCAAACTCTTTACGATAGGTCACGAGATTATTGAGCCTGAATGGGCTCGCACTGTCATAGGCAAGCGGTGTTCCTGAGCGGTTAAAGATATCGACCGGATCAGAAATCATTTCCTGAGTAACGGCTTGTTTACCGATGGCAACGCTACCAAAAAATCCCTTTAATCCGACATAGGCTTTACGCGCATCGCCAAAGTCACCGTCATCTTTGATATCGACCTTAAATTCCCCTTTGGCAAAACCGACTAAGCCATTACCGAGTTGGTGCTCTGCAGCAAAACCAATCCGCGAGTTCGCATCGCCTACATCCCACACATCGTCCGAGTTAGTGTGGGTCAGGCCGAAGGTTGGGCGTAAAGAACCATAAAAATTAAACTGGGTATCCGATGGCACTGATGGCTCATTTTCTTGAGCTTCGAGCATGGCGAGTCTCTGCTGAATTTGTTGTAACTCAGTGCGTAATTCGTCATTGGTTTCTGCTGTATTATTGGCTTGAACGGCAAAGATAGGTGTGGCAAAGCTCAGCACAAGTATGGCTGATGTGAGTTTAGACGGTTTCATTTATGTTTCCTTACATAACAACTACTCGCGTTACGCTAATGGATTTTGTTGCCGATTGAGCTGTATCGCTAGTAGTAAGGATTTGCACTTGTGATAGTGCTGGGGAGGCGCCTAGCTAAGAAATTAGGCTTCGTATCTCAGCAGCTGACAGATAAAAGCTGTCAGCTGGTTTTGGAAAGGTGCAATCCTATCAATCCCGCCAAAACAGCGGGACGTTAGAGGGAGGATTAGAGTATGGTCGCGGCCATTTTGCGGCGCAGGTAAGCGATTTGCTGCATGTGTGGCAAATCTTTGGGACAGTTATCTTGGCAGCCGAGTAGCGTCATACAGCCAAATACGCCATCTTGATTGCCAATCACATGGTAGAAATCATCCGCGCTGCGGCTGTCTCTGCTATCCATTTCAAAGCGGGCGATTTTCATCATGCCAACCGCGCCGACAAAGGTGTCACGCATTTGTTTGGTGGCGCAGGCCGACACGCAAACGCCACATTCGACACAGCGTTCTAGTTCATAGATCCGTGCGGCTTCTTCGGGTGCCATTGGATTTTCGAGACGATGAATGTCCTGATCATCGGGTCTAGGGTGCAGCCACAGTTTTAAGCGTTCGGCTAATTCACGCATAAATTTACCCGTGTTCACCGATAAGTCGCCAATCAGCTCGAAGCCGGGCAGCGGCATTAGGGTGATTTCGCCATTAGGATAATTTGCCGTTAACGTGCGACAGGCAAGCGTGGGGAAACCATTGATCACCATGGCGCAACTGCCACAGATGCCCGCGCGGCAGACAAAGTCGAACTGCAGTGACGGGTCTTGTAGCTCACGTAGTTGATTTAAGGCGATAAATACTGTCATGCCCGGTGTTTCAGTCAACTGATAACGTTCCATCTTTGGCTTGTCTTGGCCATCTTGCGGATCGTAGCGAAAGATATTAAAGCTGATTTGACGGCTCATAGTGGTTTGTTTCCTACCGGTTGGGCTGGAGTGATCGCTAAGGTATCGCTGAGGCGTTCATTAGGAGCCTGCAGGTGGCTTGGCAGCTCGTATGGCATCAGGGCTCGCTGCAGTGTGTTTCTATCGGGATCATCACCTAAGCTCGCGAGCACTTGATTGATTTCTTGTACGCGTTTTTCGGTATCTGGATGGGCGATAGTATTGTCGTTACCGTAGCCACGGTATCCCGGTGGTAGCTCCATTTTCATCACATCTAGCGCTTCATAACGCAGTACTGGTTCAAGTGATTCGGCATCTGGCCAAGTCGCCAGTGTGCGGTTGAGCCAATCTTTATCATTGCGTTGTGGGTAATCTTCCCGTGAATGGGCGCCGCGGCTTTCAGTGCGAGCCTCTGCGCCACAGGCGACGGTTAGGGCCACTTTCAACATACGGGTGACGCGCAGCGCTTCGACTAACTCAGGATTAGCGTGACGTTTTTTACATTTTAGGCCAAGATTTTTTGCCCGCAGCAGTAAGTCTTTCAAGCCTTTAATGGCTTTATCTAACTCGGGTCCATTACGGAAGATCCCGACGTAGTTCATCATGATGCGTTGCATTTCTTTCTTTATTTGGAAGGGGTTTTCTGTGCCGTTGCCTTCGATCAGTCCATCGATTTCTTGCTGCAATTTATTAATGAATTTTTGGGTCAGTGCGGTATCAATTTCCAAGTCGTTATTATCACAAAAATCAGCCACATATTTGCCGATGATCATGCCGCCGACCACAGTTTCTGCCACCGAATTACCGCCTAAACGGTTAAAACCATGCATGTCCCAACAGGCCGCTTCTCCGACACTGAACAGCCCTTTGAGTTGTGGACTCTCACCTGTGGCATTGGTGCGCACGCCGCCCATGGAATAATGCTGGGTAGGCCTGACGGGGATCCAGTCTTTACAAGGATCGATACCGAGGAAGTAATCACAAATCTCTTTCACTTCGCGCAGGTTGGTTTCGATATGTTCACGGCCCAGCTGCGTAATATCCAGCCACAGATGCGGGCCATAAGGGCTTTCGACGCCATTACCTTTACGCATGTGCTCTGTCATGCGGCGGGAAACCACATCGCGGGAAGCGAGTTCTTTTTTCTCTGGTTCGTAATCTGGCATAAAGCGGTGGCCGTCTTTATCGCGCAGGATACCGCCATCACCACGACACCCTTCAGTGGTAAGGATCCCCGCGGGCACTATGGCGGTAGGGTGAAATTGCACCGCTTCCATATTGCCTAAGGTGGCGACACCTGTGTCGAGTGCTAACGCTTGGCCTATGCCTTCGCAGATGGTGGCATTGGTCGATATTTCATAAATCTTGCCATAACCGCCGGTGGCGATGGTGGTGGATTTGGCGACATAAGCGCGCAATTCACCTGTGACTAAACAGCGGGCAATGACTCCATGGCAACGCTTACCGTCATGGATCAGCGACAGTGCTTCAATTCGTTCGTGTACTGGAATGCCCATGGAGATAGCTTGGTTATCGACCGCGTACAGCAAAGAGTGGCCAGTGCCATCGGCGGTGTAACAGGTACGCCATTTTTTAGTGCCACCAAAATCGCGGGCATTGATCAGGCCGTGAGCTTCTTCAGCCTCATTGAGCGTTACCCTTTGTGCGTTCATGATGACTTCACGCGGGCCGGCAGATATTCTCGACCAAGGTACGCCCCAGTTGGTGAGTTCGCGGATCGCTTTCGGTGCAACGTGGGCAAACATGCGTGCGACGTCTTGATCGCAGCCCCAGTCAGAACCTTTTACCGTGTCTTGAAAGTGAATGTCTTCGTTATCGCCCATGCCTTTAACAGTATTGCCTAGGCTGGCTTGCATTCCGCCCTGTGCGGCGGCCGAATGTGAACGTTTTGCGGGAATTAACGATAGCACTAAGGTATCTAGGCCTCGCTCTTTGGTGGCAATTGCGACTCTAAGGCCTGCCAATCCTGCGCCAATGACTAATGAGTCTGTATAAATGATTTTCAAATCAGATCCTTATCTAATAATTTAGATAACATTTCATGGATTTATCATTGCGCTCCTCGGGCATAGATGCGCTGCAACTATGTATCAGAGGAGGATCCGTATGTTGTTTGTCTTGCTATACAGGCTAGGTGCGCCGATAGCGTCATGCCCATTACTGAGGAATAAACGGTTGTACTGGCAAAACTAATTCGATACCAATATTGATATAGGTCACTAGGCTTAATGTGCCTAAACACAATAAATAGACGATCAATACTTGCGCTATAGTGCGGATAAGTGGACGGTTACTACTCACACCCCACTTTAATATCACTCGGTATAAACCAACGATGCCGTGGAATAACACGATAGGTAAAAACACCACGTATAAGAGCCAAGCGTTATCGTGGTAAACCCGTTCGGCCGAAAGGTGAGGGCCAATATCAGGGTTTAAAATCATAGTGGCAAGATGGGCTGACACTAAGAAAAACAGTAAGAAACCTGTGATCATCTGCCAGAACCATGCTTGGGTATCTCTATGCTTGATAGTCGACATAAAGCCACGCATCGCTCGCCATTGACCTAATTGCACTGGAAAACGACGTAGTGCAGTGGCGGCATGTACTGCAACAATCACGAGCATAATGACTGAAATTATCTGGGTCACGATGGGGAAGCCATGACCCGTCGAGCTAAACATACTGCCTTCTAAGAATTGCACCATGTGAAAGAAGGTTTCTTTACCAAATAAAATGCTCGCCTCGAAATGCATATGAAATAAGAGGAAAATACCTAATATAAGCCCTGTCGCACTTTGTAAGCAGTCTGCTTTAGCCGACCAAGCTTGGCCAAATGGTCCGCCGTTAATGGCGGTAGGAACACGCGTTTTTGCTGACATTAATTCACCTCTTACTCGATTTGCTATGGCGTGAATGTACCTGCATCACGCCAAAACAAAGTCTATAGATACAGATTAAAAGAAGAGGGTTAATCCATTTGTAGGCATTAGCCCTGAGAGCACTTAGGGTAAAATTGAGCTACAGCATCATGCCGCCAAACAGGAAGGCTAATGCCACACTGGTGGCAATCGTCACAACGCCAGGGACCAGGAACGGATGGTTAAATACCGCCTTACCAATCCGAGTCGAGCCGGTATCATCCATCTCGACCGCAGCCAGTAGCGTGGGGTAAGTCGGTAATACAAACAGCGCGCTGACGGCGGCGAAAGAGGCTACGGCTGTCAATGGACTTACGCCAATCGCTAAGGCTGCGGGCATCAGCGCCTTTGTTGTCGCGCCTTGGGAGTAGAGCAGCATGGAGGCAAAGAATAAGGTTACCGATAATAACCAAGGCTGACTTTGCAGTAAGGTGCCGGCAAGATCTTTGATTTCCTCGATATGATTCGACACTAAGGTATCGCCTAACCAAGCCACACCTAATACACAGACACAGGCTGACATGCCTGACTTGAAGGTGGCAGCATTAGAGATTTCGCTCGCGTCTAACTTACAGAAAATCGTAATAGCGGCAGCTGCCGTGAGCATCAGCACCATAATGGCGGCGTCGCGTGGCAATACAGGGTCAACAATCAAACCGACTTTGTCAGATATCGCAGTGGCATAGGCCATGACAGCCGCAATCGCCAGCAAGAAAATCATCACAGATCGTTTCGCGCCGGCTTTAATCTCGATTTGAGTTGTGCCGCGTGTTTTAACTAAACCTTTGGCTAAGCGTTCTTGATAGACAGGATCATCGGCCAGTTCTTTACCCATTAAGTTGGCAACAACGGCTCCGACCATGCAGGCGAGGAAAGTTGAGGGAATACAAACGGCTAACAGTACTAAATAATCTACGCCAAACGGCTCTAAGATACCTGAGAAGAACACGACAGCCGCTGAAATCGGTGAGGCGGTAATGGCGACTTGAGATGCGACAACGGCAATAGATAAGGGACGAGAGGGGCGAATGCCTTGCTCTTTTGCGACTTCGGCAATAACAGGTAAGGTGGAGAATGCTGTGTGGCCTGTACCCGCAAAAAGTGTCATGAAATAGGTGACGACAGGGGCCAGAAAGGTGATTTGTTTGGGATGCTTACGTAATAATTTTTCTGCCAGTGAGACTAAATAATCCATCCCTCCAGACACTTGCATGGCCGCAATCGCGGTGATAACTGACATAATGATGAGGATCACGTCAATCGGGATATTGCCCGGTTTGAGTCCCATCCCCGCGGTCAGTATCAGTACCCCGACACCGCCAGCGAAGCCGACTCCCATGCTACCCATCCTTGCACCAAGGTAAATAGCCCCGAGGACGATAATTATCTCTAATATAATCATAGTGTTAACTCTATTTTATTTTTAATTTCAATAGCCTGCGCATATTCACTCTGCGCAGGCTTATTCTTGAATCATCGAGTTGTGGGCTGGGGAAGGCTCCCCAGCCCCACTGAGTTACACTTTGGCTTTGCTGGTGTTGCGTTTAGCCTGATATTTAGGATTCATCAGGTTTTCAACTGAGAGAATGTCATCGAGTTCTTCAACCGTTAATAAACCGCGTTCGAGTACCACTTCACGGACATTTTTACCCGTTTGGGCGCAAATTTTGCCTATGATGTCACCTTCATGGTGGCCGATGATTGGGTTAAGGTAGGTCACGATCCCGATAGAGTTCATCACATGGGCCATGCAGATCTCTGGATTTGCTGTGATACCTTCAACGCATTTTTCACGTAGAGAGATACAGGCATTGCCCATCAAACTGAGCGACTCAAACATCGCCTGTCCAATCACAGGTTCCATTACGTTAAGCTGTAATTGGCCAGCTTCGGCAGCCATAGTGATAGTGATATCGTTGCCGACAATCTTAAAGGCAACCTGATTGACGACCTCAGGGATCACAGGGTTAACCTTGGCTGGCATGATGGAGGAACCCGCTTGCAGCTCAGGAAGATTAATCTCCTTCAGACCTGTACGTGGACCCGATGAAAGTAAGCGTAGGTCGTTACAAATCTTAGACATTTTGATCGCCATACGCTTAATTGCACTGTGCAGCATAACGTAGGCACCACAATCGGATGTCGCTTCGATTAAATCTTCCGCTGGCACATAGGCGCGGCCAGTAATGTCTGCCAGATACTTAATGGCTAATGCGGAATAACCGACAGGCGTATTGAGCCCTGTACCAATGGCGGTTGCGCCTAAGTTCACTTCTAACAACAGCTCTTGGCAACGCTTGATGGACTTAATTTCTTCTCGCAATGTAACAGCAAAGGCATGAAACTCTTGGCCTAAGGTCATAGGCACGGCATCTTGCAATTGAGTGCGGCCCATTTTTAAGATGGTTTTAAACTCTGTGGCTTTAGTGTCGAAAGCGCTGATAAGGTCGGTTAATGCATCTAACAGAATATCGGTACTGTTGATGACCGCAATACGGAAACCTGTTGGATAGGCATCGTTGGTCGATTGGCATTTATTAACATGGTCATTAGGGTTGATGACATCGTAACGGCCTTTTTCTAGCCCCATGATTTCCAGTGCAACGTTGGCTAATACCTCATTGGTATTCATGTTGACTGAAGTGCCTGCGCCTCCTTGATAAACATCGACCGGAAATTGATCAACAAATCGACCCGTTGTAAGTATCAGATCGCACGCTTCAATAATTTTGTCAGCGATTTCAGGACTTACAGCGCCTAATTCACTGTTAGCCATGGCAGCGGCTTTTTTTGTTAGCATCATGCCACGGACTAATTCAGGTACATCGGAAATTTTTTGATTACTCAGCTTAAAGTTTTCGATGGCACGCAGTGTATGTATGCCATAATAAAATTCATTGGAAACTTCTTTCGTGCCCAATAAATCTTCTTCGATCCGTACGCTATTAGTATCTTTCATTTCGATCCTATTAAATCCAATTAATAGTAAGATATATCTCCGAGTATTGAGTTGTGGATGTGTACAATAAGTATACGTAACACATCAAGAATAACTCATCGAAAACATGAAGGAGAATCGTCTCCTTGACTATCGAAGTAGATCTTAACGCTTTGGCAATAACAGGATTAGGATGGTGATCACTTAACTGTATGAAATAGTGTATTTCTTTTTTTTCTTAGATAAGTCTCTCAACTCGGATCACTAGTGTGAGCCATTACTTTTTGATGCAAATTAGCTATAGATTTGTTATTCGTTAACCAATCGGCGACATATTTATTCAAGTGTTTTTAAAATTAAATAAACCATACGATATTTAATTGTCACTGCGTCAATAGCGAATAATCATTGATTAGTTAAATCTACTCAATAATAAATGCATGGTGTTTTCCTTAAAGTTTAAATAATCAATTAGATAACGCTAAATATGTTATTTCATTTTAGTGAGAGCTATCACAGTGAGGCTTAGACAATAGTGCACACTGTGGGCGTTTATTATTAATCAAAGGATGTAAGCATGAATTTTCCAATGCGTAAGCTTTTGCTCTCGGTCACTTTAGGGTTATTTCTCTCCTCCGCGGCGCAGGCGCTTCCACAGGTACGTATTATTGCCACGGGTGGCACTATTGCGGGAGTCGGACAATCGGCTACTGAGTCTAACTATCAGGCTGGTGAAGTGGGCATTAGTAGCTTAATTGCAGCCGTGCCTGAAATGAAACAACTTGCCGATATTCAAGGTGAGCAACTGGTTAAAATCGGTTCGCAGGATATGAACGATAAAGTTTGGCTAGCCTTAGCCAAGCGCATCAATCTGCTATTGGCTGATAAAGATGTCGACGGTATCGTCATTACCCATGGTACTGATACCTTAGAGGAAACGGCGTATTTTTTAAATCTCACCATCAAGAGCGATAAGCCTGTAGTACTGGTTGGGGCAATGCGTCCATCAACCGCCATGAGTGCCGATGGCCCGATGAATCTGTATAACGCAGTCGCGACCGCCGCTAACCTCGAATCTAAAGGTCGAGGCGTGTTAGTGGTGATGAACGATACCGTATTGAATGCCCGCGATGTGACTAAGACTAACACTACAGGTGTACACACTTTTGCCGCGCCTAACTTTGGTCCACTGGGCGTTATCCATAACAGCAAGATTGAGTACATGGGCAAAACTGAGCGTCAACATACAAGGCAAACGCCTTTTGATGTTAGCAAACTCGACAAGTTACCGCAGGTAGGCATAGTGTATAACTACGCCAATGCCAGCGATTTACCTGTCAAAGCTATGGTTGAAGCGGGTTTTGATGGCATAGTCAGCGCTGGTGTAGGTAATGGTAATATTTACCACTCAATATTTGATACCTTAGCTAAGGGGAGTCAAAAAGGCACCTTAGTCGTTCGCTCTAGCCGAGTGCCCACAGGCGCAACCACGCTTGATGCCGAGATAGACGATGCTAAATATGGCTTTATCGCAGCAGGTAATCTTAACCCGCAAAAAGCCCGCATTTTACTGATGCTGTCGTTAACGCAAAGCAAAGATCCACAGCAGATCCAACGTTGGTTTCAACAGTTTTAAGATTCAACTGCGTGATAAAACAAAAGCCCTGCGAATATTCGTAGGGCTTTTGCATTTTGCATTAATGGCTTACCTGTGAAGTGGTTTTTTCACGAGGCATGAGTCGAAATATCTAAACTTTGGTGTGATTTTTAAAGCCAAAATTGTGAGGGTTCAACTCAGATTTTCAATCAAGATATTGCTCTGTAATTAGATTTAAGAAAGTGCTTGGCTAATTAAACACTCAATATTTCGCTAATATATGTATACCATTCCACAGTAACCATTAAATCCACAGCTGTTTCAGCTTCCTTCCTCGCTCATTATTTTTCGGCATATTCTGACTATATATCAAGGCGATAAACTATTTTTAGTACGGCATAAGGTATTGATTTTGTGACTTAAAGTGCTTTAGGTACTATAGTGAAAGCTTATTTTATCTGAAACATAGGTGAGCGCTTCCTAGGTTTCTTGTTTGATTTTGGGGGAAAAGTGCGAATTTTAATGAACAATTTCAAGGTAATTAGTTTTGTGCGTCAGTGGTTACTGCTGGCGCTTTTGAGTATGGCGTTGCCACTGCAGGCGAGCGAAGATCCGCTGTGGATGGGAACGACAGGCTTGCCTATGAGTGAGCGGGTCCATACCGGTGAACTTGCCAATGGTATGCGTTATTTATTGGTGAGCAATAAGACGCCGGAGCAGGCGGTCATAGTGCGGATGCGGGTGGATGTAGGCTCTTTGGTCGAGTCTGATGCCGAGCAAGGATTAGTGCATTTTCTTGAACACATGGCCTTTAATGGATCGACCGGATTGGCTGCGGGGGAGATGATGCCGACATTGCAGCGCCTTGGCCTGAGTTTTGGCGCCGATACCAATGCTGTGACTGAGTTTCAGCAGACGGTCTATCAATTCAACTTGCCAAGTAATAGCCAAGATAAAATCGATACTGCTTTGTTTTTAATGAGAGAAATTGGCAGTAATCTATTACTCGACCCAGCGCTAATTGAACGTGAAAAAGCGGTGGTGTTGTCTGAGCTGCGTGAACGTAGCGGTGCGGATCTTGAGAATTACCGTAACCAATTACAGTTTTTAATGCCAAACACATTGCTGTCAAAGCGCTTCCCCGTGGGTGAGGCGAACAGTATCAGTAATGCCAATCGTGAGGCGTTGCTGTCTTTATATCAGCGTTTTTATACGCCCTCACGCACCACTTTAATTGTGGTGGGAGATATCGAGGTAGCCGCGGTAGAACAAAAGATAAAACAACAGTTTGCCAGTTGGAAAGCCGCGCCTTTGGCCGCTAAAACCAAGGAACAAGCTATTGGTACTGTCGCAGAGCGCCAAAGTGTCGATGCGGCGGCATTTTTTGATCAAAGTCTGTCAACGTCAGTTTCCCTTGGCATGCTAAAACCCATCTCAGCGATTACCGATAGCCCTGCTGTGCGGGAGCAGGAAATGTTGCTCGAGCTTGCCCACGGCATCTTGTATCGCCGTATGGAGTCGCAATTACTGCATAGCCAAGGTTTATATGGTGTAAACCTGCAGGTTGGACCGCAGTTTGATATTGCCTATGGCACACAAATGAGCCTAGGTACGCAGGAAAATAACTGGCAAGAGGGAATCGCACTCTTGGAGAAAACCCTGCGTCAAGCAAAAGAGTTTGGTTTTAGCCAGCAGGAAATTGACCAGCAAATCAAACGTATGCATAAGGGATATCAGCTAAGTGTCGCGGGTAGCAGTACCATTCACAGTGTGAATATTGCCGAGAGTCTAGTGTATTCGGTGGCGGGCAATCGCGTCCCTGTCGAACCCGATTGGCAGCTCGCATTTTTTGAAAAAATAATGCCAACAGTGACACCGCAAAAGCTAAGCCAAGTGTTTAATCAAACATGGAACACCACGCCGTATTTGTATCTGACGAGCAATAAGTCTATTGAAAATGCTGAAAAACAGCTTATCGCCAGCTACGAGAAAAGCCGTAAACAAGCGGTGAGCGCACCATCAATCAAGGCGATTGATGAGTTTGCTTATACTCAGTTTGGCGAGCAAGGCAAGTTAGTGGCCGATAGTCGCGATAAGGAAACGGGGATTCGCCAACTGCAATTTGCCAATGGCGTGCGCCTTAATCTTAAGCCTACCAACTTTAACAAAGGCACCACATTGGTCAGCCTAAACATTGGCTTTGGTGAAGTGCCATTCCCTGAGTTGGATGGTTTGTCTTATCTGTTTAACAGTGCGTTTGTGCAGGGTGGGCTCAAGGCCCATGATTATGACAGTCTGCAGGATATTTTTGCGGGACAAGATATTTCCATCAACTTAGGCCTGCGTGAGCAAAGTTTTGGCGGCGAGATTAGCACTAATGCCGCAGAGCTACGCACGCAGCTTGGCTTAATGACGGCTTATTTAATTGAGCCGGGTATGGATAAGCAGGCTGAGCAATTGTTTCGTGAACAAGTGATTGCCGAGCAACAAAGTATTCATAGCAACCCACAATCTGAGTTTTCTAATCAGTTTGCCCGTATCTCCCATAATGGTGATAAACGTTATGGTTATGGTGAGCCTGAAGAAATTCTCAAACGTCACTTTGGAGAATTAGCGCCGAGTTTCCATTCGGCCGTCGAGCAAGGGGCGATTGAACTCGCTATTGTGGGTGATTTTGATGAGGCGAGTGCCATTGCTGCTGTGGCTGAAACGCTTGGCGCCATTAAGCGTAGCCCTATTGCTAATGCTCAGTCGATAGTACCTGTGTTTCCGAAAGTGCCCGTTCAGAAAACATTAACGCATTATGGTCAACTGGATATGGCGGCACTTGCCATGGTGTGGCCTACAACGGACATGACTCACTTGAGTCAACACGCGGGATTGGGTCTGCTGGAGCAAGTGCTAAGCATTCTATTAACGGAAAACGTGAGGGAGAAAGCGGGCGCGAGTTATTCACCATCGGCCTTTTCTTACAACGATTTCAATGCCAGCGGTTATGGTTACTTAGGTTTGTTTAGCGTGACGACTCAAGCTATGTTGCCAACGGTTGCCGAGTATTTCACCGTCGCAGTTAAGCAAGTTAAAGCGCCTTCGGGGATCAGTGAGGACTTACTTAATCGAGCCCGCCAACCTGTGCTTGAGTGGATGCAAGCTGCGCCGCAAACCAATGGTTTTTGGTTAGATCTCACCTCAACTGCCCAGAGTCATCCTAGTCGTTTTGCTGCCTTTAAACAAAGGCAAGCGTTAGCGCAGCAGATGACAGTTGCAGAACTTAATAAATTGGCGCAGCAATATCTGCAAGATGATAGCAGTTTAATGATCCAAGTCCTTCCTGCACCGCCAGAACCTCAGCAATGAGTGTTGGGCTCATAGAATAGTAGACTGATCATTCACCGACATATCCCCTGTGGTCGCAAACCGCAGGGGATATTTTTCTACCCCTTTCCTCCTCTATCTTCTTTTACCAACTTTTATTTCACGTTCGTGGTGTTATGCCCACCCATAGGTCGTCAATGGAAATACCTGTTGTCGAAAATGCCACTCACAGATCTGCGCGAGTGAAACTAGGCTAGGCGCAACTTATGTGTGAGATGGCTAACGGGGTGAGGTATATGTTTCGATATCTATTGTGCAGTTTTTGTCTGGTGCTTTTGTACCCGACAGGGATAGATATGTACTTGGTCGGTTTGCCGCAAATTGCGCAGGATTTAGGGGCGAGTGAGGCGCAGCTGCATATTGCTTTTTCAGTGTATCTTGCGGGCATGGCGACCACTATGCTGTTTGCGGGGAGCTTAGCCGATAGGATTGGGCGTAAACCCATTACCTTGTTTGGCGCATTTTTGTTTGCTATTGCCTCTTACTTTGCCGGTAGTGCGCAAACCAGTGATCTCTTTTTAATGGCACGCTTTGCACAAGGCATTGGTGCGGGTTCTTGCTATGTTGTGGCTTTTGCGATTTTGCGTGATGTATTAGACGATAAGCGCCGAGCAAAAGTGCTCTCTATGGTCAATGGCGTGACTTGCATTATCCCTGTGATAGCGCCTGTGATAGGCCATTTAATTATGCTTAAATTCCCATGGCCTAGCCTATTTAACACTATGGCGGGGATGGGATTAATGGTCTTAACCCTGTGTATTTTTGTATTACGCGAAACCTATCCTAAACAGCAATTTCACACCACAGTTGAGCTGGGTGGATATAAAGAATCCTTTAAACAGCGGTTTTTTCTCAGTCGTGTGGTGATAACGACTTTAGGTGTGACCACGATTTTAAGCTATGTAAATGTCTCTCCCATGTTGATCATGGGGCAGATGGGGTTTGACCGTGGACAATATTCTAACACTATGGCTATGACAGCATTTGTGAGTATGGTGGCCTCATTTTCGACGCCCGTTTTGCTTAACCTGTTTAAAGAAAAATCCTTAATCTTGTTCTCTCAGACATTATTTGCCGCCGCAGCACTGGTATTGATCTTGACTCAATTGGGCGGGGTTAGTCAGTCATTCAATCTGCTAGGTTTTGCTTTTGTGTGTTCGGGCTTTGCGATTGGATTTGGGGTCACCATGAGTCAGGCGCTGAGTCCATTTGTTACTCGGGCTGGGGTTGCCAGCTCTTTACTGGGAATTGCCCAAGTGTGTACTTCAGCCTTGTATATTTGGGTGATGGGTCTGCTCGAAGTGAGTGCGATTAATATATTATTAGTGATCCTCGCTGTCGGTGCGCTGGTGAGCATTACACTGATCTTAGCGGTTCCTAAATTGCCGGAAATTGTACTTAATGACCAAATCCCTGAGTCGGCTTGATCTTAACTTATTGTTTATTTTGCAGCTTTTATTACAGGAGCGGAGTGTCTCTAAGACTGCCAAAAAGCTCAATGTCACGCCATCCACTGTGAGTAAGTCGCTGGCCAAATTACGGGATTGGTTTGACGATCCCTTATTTGTCAAAACGCCGCAGGGATTTCAGTTAACGCCATTGGCTCACGGTATGGAGCAGGAGTTATCCGAATGGTTGCAAATGGGTAAGCAACTGATGGCTAAGCGTGGTGACGAGATGACCAAAGGGCTCACCTTCGAGTTGATGCTTGAGTCGCCTTTGTTGCTTATCATGCTTAATGAGCTGACTCAGGCCATTTATACTCAATACCCTGATGCAAAGGTGAAGGTACGAAATTGGGATTACGATTCACTCGAAGCGATTGTGCGTGGTGAAGCGGATATCGGTTTTACCGGTCGAGAAAGTCATCCACGTTCCAAGGAATCCCTTGATTTATTACCCTATTTTATCGATTTTGAGGTTTTATTTACCGATCTTCCTCAGGTGTATTTGCGCCGCGATCATCCCGCCTTGCAGGAAGAGTGGAATATAGACACTTTCTTAAAATACTCGCATATCAATATCTTGTGGGAAAAGAGCGAAACCTGGGCCTTAGATGATGTGCTTATTGAGCTTGGGTTAAGCCGTAATATTGTGCTGACCTTGGCCAGTTTTGAGCAGTCACTGTTTGTCGCGGCAGAGCCTCACCACAGCATGATGGCAATTGCGCCACAATATTGCGAACAATATGCTCGCCAATTACACCCTGACTTAGTGAGTCGCCCCATCCCGTTAAGCGACGAATATCTTGATAAACTCGCTATTCCTTTTACCTTGATTTGGCATAAGAGAAACAGCCACAACCCCAAAATCACTTGGCTGCGAAGCAAGATAAAAGCGATTTACCAACAGCATGATCAAGGCTGTTATTTACTGCATTAACTTGTTTGGGTAATACCCAATTGCTGACAAATATGTTGGATACAAAGTTCTCGCTGTTGGCACCATAGCCCATAGCTGACGGGGATCAGTTTAATGCCCGCGCGCTGTAAGAGTTTATACAGTTCAATATCGAAAAAGTCCGCCCAAGGTCCTGGGTAACCGATTAAATCTATTGCTAAATATTGGTTACCATAGCGGCACAGAATATCCAGTTCTAGCCCCGCCATATGGTAGGCGCGCCAGACTGTTATGCCTTTTGCTTCAATCGCCTGTGCCACTGACTGGCCGAAGCTATCGAGGGCATCGACATAATTGTGCGCCGCTTGAAATTGGCCCGCCGATGCTAAGTAAGTTGCCAGTAAATTATTGTTGGGGAGCTCATGTGCTTGTACCGATAAAAATAGCCACTGCATCTGTTTAGCGCGGGTGATGGCGACATTAAACATATCTTCGCGATTTAAGTACACGGCGGCGCGGCTGTCGTTGGCCGTAATGCTAAACGACAGCAGCATAATATCGCGCTCTTCCCCTTGAAAACCAAAGGGCGTGGCAATCCGTAATTGATGGCGTTCTATTTGCTGCGTGCTAAAGCGCGTGAGGATCTGCTGGGATAAATACTCTGCCTGATTGCGAAAACAGGAGAGCACACCAATGCTGGAAGGCACTAATACATTATCTTGTTCATTAATCAGTTGAGCTAACTTTTGAATTAATGCCTCAGCTTCTATGGCGTTAATTCCCTTACTATCACGGCTGCCAGTAACGTGGACTCTGTGTAAGTGCCCTGAACTCGTGCAGGGTCTGTGCTGCATAATCTTCAGCATGCCTTGATAAAACTGCTGATTACTAAATTGGATCAGCTCAGGTTTACTCCGAAAATGCTCATTTAAAAATACCACTTGGGATTGGCTCGCAAGGGACAGTGACGCTAAGTCGAGCATACTGGCATCACGGTAGCTCATTAGGCCGCGGCAATCCGGGGCGAGTCCGAGTTGGGTCTGGATTTGGGTTTGTTTTGCGCGGGATAAAAACGAGAAATGTCGCAGTTGTTTGCTATCTCCCACCACCAGTGCGGCCTTTGCTCGCTGCAAGGCCGGTAAACATGCGGCAATATTGGCTTGAGTGGCTTCATCAATAATGACTAAATCAAACATTTGCAGCTCCATAGGGAGCACTTTATGTAAGCTGGCAAGGCTAGATAACCAAATGGGAAAGGTTTGTTTTAAGGCATCAAAATCCGTCTTGTAGAAGCCGTCGAGTTGCTTAGCGGACTGCCGAGCGCGTAACGCACTGGCAAAACTCACCAATGTACTGCGCTTATTTTTGAGTAATTGGTTTAATCGATAGTGAGTGGCCAATTGTAAGTATTTGAGGCTTAAGTCTTCTTTTTGCGCGATGAGGGCCGTTAATTTATCGAGTTCATTCCATTGCTGGGCAAACCTTTTTATACCTGCATGGTAAGCCCAGTTGTAAAATCCTAAGCGCCAACGGGATTGTCCTTGTTGTAAGGTCGCCAGTTTTTGGCCGCGACGTATGGCATGGCGGCAATGACGTATAAAGCCCGCTTCCATCTTGACTTGCTGACGAGTCACAGTATTAAGTTGTTGTTTTGCATTGAGTAGCAACCTATCCGAGACGGCTTCATCAGATGCAGGGTGCTGACCATGGAGCATTTCATCAATCTGGTTTTTAAGGACTTTTATAAACTGCGGCGAGCCTGCTCGAATAAGACTGCTCCCAAGCTGGAACTGTTGCTGTAACTTGTCGGCAATCACATCAACAGCAACATCGGTATGGGCGACGATAAGTACCGATTTACCCCTTAATACCTGCTCCGCCGCCACAGTGGCTATGGTGTAACTCTTACCTGTTCCCGGTGGGCCTGAGATCTGCCCCAAAGTATGATTGGCCGCAATCTTTAAGGCCTGAATTTGCGCGCGGCTTAACAGCCCTGGAAGATAAGCCTCTTGCGTGTTTACACTGGCGCTTATTGATGTTGTTTGTTGTGTTTCTGCGAATAGCGCTTTAAGCGGTGCTGATGGTTCAGGCGCTGTCATTAGTTTGTCGAGTTCGTGCAAAATGCCGCGGCTTGCGATCGAACGTTCTGCCAAAATGATTTGGCTTCGACTGACAAGAAACTGCCCACGTTTACGGCATAAGCTAGTGAATTCAGCCTCATCGATCAGCTTGGGAAAATGCAATAAATGACTGGTATCGACATCGGCTTGGCCCGCCCGCAGCCAAGATATCCAGCCACTGACATCCGTTGGATTATCGCGTAAATCTTGGCTTAGGCTATGTCCTTCAACGACTAATTTTTCTAATAGAGCTTCATTGATAGTGAATGGTCCGCTGCCAGCTAGAGTGTTATTACTCTCTAGGTAGAGATTATCGCCGTCAGCCTGTAATTGGCATTCGCGATAAAGGAGTGGTGTCACGACTTTACGTTTTTCGCCATTAAGGTCGACTGCGCCGCAGAAAAACAGACAGCAGTGCAATAATACCTTTTCACGTAAATACAAAGCGCTACGTGCTAGTAATGCACTGGCGGGAGCAAATGGCACAGGCAAGCGGGGTAGGAAGCCACTGCTTAACTCGTCTTCATGTTGGAGTAATAGCTGATCTTGCTCGGCAAGCTTGTGGCTAGACCAGAGATTGATTTCGGCACTATCGTGTTGAAAACATTGTTTGTAGTAGTTGAGAATCCCTTGCAAATCCTATCCATCCCAAAGGCTTAATTGGCGATGCGAGAGTAACCTAATCGCATTAGTCGAACAAGGTTTGTACCGTCTAAAGATAGTTTATCTATAGTCGCTTTAAGCCTAAAAGAGAGGTGTTCGATAGATCAGCCATTTTCTACTGGAGCAGAAGCGTTTTTGAGAAGCGAGCAAAAGTATCAGCAGCCGCATTTGTATCAATTAAGGGCCTGAAAAGTGTGGTTTGTATCACTTTTTTGTGTGTTATTGAAATGTTTGTTAAGTGTTTGAGTTTGTAAAATATTTGTTTTTGTTTTTAGTGGAAATTGCCATTGTTGTCATTGTATAACTGCGTAGATTGAACTGAATTTTTGTCTGCTAATGAGGGAAACAATGATAAAAAGTAAGCTAAAGGGATTCGCTGCGGTGGCTGTTGCCTGTTTAGCGGTAACGGCATGTGGCTCAGATGATAATAATGAAGAGGGCACAGATCAAAATGCCACCTATGTGCAATTCTATAATGCTTCAGCTGGAAGCACTGTTACTGCACTCAAAGTTGCCGATAAAACCTATGAAAGTGTGATCTATGGGGACACTATGCCGCGATTTACGTCGACGGCTGGCGTAACTGCGATTGAAGTGATGGCTAAGGATGCCTCTGATAAAGATATCTCTATTTATAAAGAAAATATCGATTTGAAAGTTGCAACGGACCATTTCTTTGTATTACATGGTGATTTTACCGAACCTAAATTACTTAATATCAACTATTCTCGCACTGAACTCGATAAGCTCAACGAAGTGGCTGAAAACAGTAAAATGCAGCTCTTGATTGCCAATACTGCAGTGCATGCCCAAGCCTTTGACGCTTATGTTTCTAAGTCGACCCAAACCTTTGCCGATGCTGTGATGTTAGGCAGTGTGGCCTACGGTGAAGTGTCGCAGCCGCAAGTGATGGATACGGGTGAATATAAGGTTTACCTCGCACCAGCGGGAACAACCAATGTTTCTTATACAACTGCGAACATTAAATTCAGTTCTAAGGTGCCTTATAAGCTGATTATCCGCGAAGGTTTTGGTGCTTCGGATTCAAAAATCACCTTGGACAGTGTCGATTCAACCACCAATGTTCGCAATCATGTAGCATTAGAAGCGAGTGTCGATTATCGCGTCTTTAACGGTTTAGGTTCGCACATTATCGATGTGAAAGTGGCTAGCAGTAAGCAAGATACTCTGTTTAGCGAAGTGCCATCTTTTGGGGTGACTAGCTATCAAAGTGCTGAGTTTAATGATTTTGGTGTGAGTGTGTTCGACCACGGTACGCAAAATAAATTGCTCGATAATGTGCTTATCACCCTTAACCAAGATGACATTAAAACCATCTTCATCTATGAGCAAACGACCGAGCAGGGCAGCCAAGTGAAGGCGATGGAGATGAAGCAAACTCAGACGCCAAGTCCCTATAGCTTTAAGTTCGACATTGTGAGTTTTGCCGATAAAAGCAATCTAACCGTGTATTTCTTAAAGGCAAATGACACGATTGAAACGGCTGTAAATAAGATCACCGCAGTCAATCCTGCGAGCCCTCAGTCATTGACTGTGCCAGCTGGCGAATATTCTATTAAGGTTATCGCTGTGGAAAACGGTACTAAAACCGTTGTCTATGCATCCGATTTAATGGATTTCAGCAATGAAGACAATGTGACTATGGTGCTGAATAAAGATCCTTCTACTAGCTTTGGTTATAACTTGATTAAGATCTAACCGCTAAGGTGAGTGAACGGCTCTAATAAAACAGCGCTACTTAGGTAGCGCTTTTTTTGCTGTTTTTTTGTGCTCGTTTTAGTGGGCTTAGTAGATTGAGCATTATTGTCTTAGCATTCACTTTTTATTGATTGTGGCTGCGGGGTTAATGTAGGCTGATCGGCAAAAATTAAGCCGAGCATTGCTGTGATGTGAGTAACGCGAGCAATATAGGAAAAGGAGTTCACTGTGATGAGTAAAGGATTTAAAGACGGCCATTTCCAAATTGGTGAAGGCAGTATTAGCGGCACTATAGCGTGTATGTTAGCGATATTATCGTTTCTGGGTGTATTGGCGTTTCATTTTCCCGAATATCTCACCACTCCAGAATTACGCCAAAGCTATAATGTCGATGTTATTCGCAGCTTAATATTTGTCGCCTTAGTGGTGTCGGGCAGTTTAGGTTTATTGAATTTTATTCGAAATAAAAATAAGCGTTTCGGCTTTGTGGCTTGGGTATTTGTGAGTTTAGCGATTGCCTTTGGTGGTCATCAAGTTGAGGTCGAGCCTTTTGCTAATCATAAGGTCTCACTGGGTTTAGATTGGTTTATTTTAGACTTATTAGGCTCAACCTTAATTTTCATTTTTATCGAGAAATGGTTACCCCATAAACCAGAACAGGCAATATTGAGACCCGAGTGGCAAGGGGATTTAAATCATTTTCTGGTGAATCACTTAGCGATTGGCTTTGTATTATTGGTGGCCAACCAATTTGTACAGTCGAGCTTTTCTTGGGCTATTTCCAGCACAGTGCAAAGCTTTATTGCGGGTCTTCCCTTTGTGCTGCAACTACTGTTGATTCTATTGGTCGCCGATTTAATGCAATATGCGGCGCACCGTGCCTACCATGAAATTCCTTTCCTGTGGCGCTTCCATTCGGTGCACCATAGCGCGAAACATTTAGATTGGTTGGCTGGTTCAAGGCAACATATGTTTGAGTTGATTGCTACCCGTTGTTTAGTGCTCACGCCGATTTTTATCTTGGGATTCTCCAAAGACATCATCAGTATTTATGTGATTATCGTTGGCGTGCAGGCGGTCTTTAATCATGCCAATGTGCAGGTTAACTTTGGCTGGCTACGTTACTTAATTGTCAGTCCGCAATTCCACCATTGGCACCATGCTTCCGATAAGGCGGCAATCGACCGTAACTATGCTGCCCATTTTTCTTTTTTAGATTACCTATTTGGGACTGCAGTTCGAGGTCAGAAAGAGTGGCCAGAGCAATATGGTGTCGTGGGCGATTACATGCCTGTTGGCATGTTTAAGCAGCAATTGTATCCCCTTGGTTTAGCGAAGAAAGACACAAAATAATGGCGTGCAATTAGAATGGTTTGTTTTGGAATGATTGTCCGGGAGTATTGGTTAGGTCAACTGAGTAGTAACGCTGAGCTGTGGCGGTTAACTCTGATATTGGGATAGAAACAAGCCCAACACAGCGCTTTGGAACCGCGCTTTGTTGGGCTTTTTGCCGTTCAAACTACAATCGTTATTCGGAAATTTTCAGTTCTTGGCCCGGCTTAATAATACTTTTGCCATTGAGCTGGTTCCACTTCATTAAGTCAGCCAGTTTAACCTTATTCTTACGGGCGATTTTATCCAGCGAATCACCAGATTTCACCTTGTAAGTAGTCGCTTTTACAGCAGGTTTATCGGTCGATGTTGAGGTAGTTGCTTTAGCTTTGGTCGACGACTTATTGCTCACTTTTTTATCTGTCTTCGCCTTGGTTTTAGTGGGTTCAGGCTCATTATCATTGCCCGCCATTGGCGTTAACAGTGTGAGCTCTTGGCCGATTTTTAGGCGGTCCGATGTCAGATTGTTGGCCTGTTTTAATGCTTTCACTGACATATCAAACTTGGCTGCGATTGTGCCTAGGGTGTCACCAGATTTGACGATATAGCTTTGGCTGTCATAGCGTTTTTGAGCGTAGAGCTTGTCTTGATTTTCCTGATAATGACCTATGTTTTCCAGTGGTAAGGCGATTTGATATTTGCCTTTGCTGGGGATTACACCTTGGCGAAAGCCTGGGTTATAGGTTTTAAATTCTGCTTTGCTGAGCCCTGCTGCATTAGCAATCTGGCCAATATCTACGCCATTAGGTGCTGGCACTCTTTCCAAGAAAGGGCGGTTAGCAATAGGGGGGACTTTTAAACCGTAGTGGTTGGGATTTCGAATAATCTGAATAAATGCCAGCCACTTAGGGACTGTTTGTACTCGCTTAGCGGGGATGCCCAGTGACCAAAAGTCCGTAGGTTTGCCCTTGGCTTTGTTTTTATCAATGGCGGCTTTGATCACTAGCTCACCGGTATTGTAGGCGGCGACGGCGTTAATCCAGTCTTTGTCTAAGGTGTCGTATAGGTGCTGTAGATAGTCGAGCACTGCATCGGTTGAGGCCAGCGCATCTTTACGGCCATCGTAGGCAGAATTCACCGTTAAGCCAAAATTACGTCCAGTAGCAGGGATCATTTGCCACAGTCCTGCGGGGCCGTTAGCTTGTGCTAAAGGGTTATAGCCACTTTCGACTATGGGCAATAACGCCAATTCTAATGGCATGTTACGCGCTTCTAGCTGGCTGACTATGTAATATAAGAATGGCTCGGCGCGATCGCCAACCTGATTCATAAATTTTTGTTTATCATCGAAAAAGTTACGCTGTTTACGTACTTCGGCATCATCATGGACGTCAATGGTATTGGCGTGTTGGATCTTTTCCCATACATCGCTGTACTGCTCAACCACTTCGGGTGGTGTTTGATGCTGTTGTGGCGAGTGGTCGTTATCATTACTGACATCACTTGCTGTGGCATTGAATTCAGTGGTTGATGGGCTTGCTGATGTTGTAGCGCAACCGCTCAGTAGGGCCATTAGCATGGCAAGCATAAGCACTGTAAAAGAGTGCGTTTGGCGAAAATGTGTCCGCATGATTGTCCTGTGATGAGTTGACTGGGCATTCCATATTGGTGCACATGCTAATCTGTTTTCGAGTTTCTGGATAGCTCCCCCAAGTTTTACCTATTGTATCAAAGTTGTCTTAAGGCCGATTGTGCCGCCCTTTGATTGCAGATCCTGCGTTTAGCTTTATCGATTTATACGCTACCATAGCCGCGATTTTTCATTAACTTGGGTAGCAAAGTGCAGACGTTAGCGCAGTTAAGGGCAGGGCAGTTACAAGGGATCACACGTTTACAATTGGTTGAGGATTTAACCGAGTTCCCGCGGGAGATTTTTGATTTAGCTGATACCCTCGAAATCCTCGATTTATCGAATAATCAACTGAGCACTTTGCCCGAGGATTTACACCGCTTATCGCATTTAAAGATAATTTTCGCCTCGAATAATCGCTTTGAACATTTGCCTGAGGCATTAGGGCTATGCACAAATTTAGAGATGATTGGCTTTAAGGCCAATCAAATTAAAACAGTGACTGCGGCGGCATTACCGCTGCAAACCCGCTGGCTCATCCTAACCGATAACCTCATTGAGACATTGCCTGCGGCCATGGGCGATTTACATCGTCTGCAAAAATTAGCCTTAGCGGGTAACCGTTTAACAGCCTTGCCCGAGTCCATGGCTAATTGCCGCAACTTAGAGTTAGTGCGTTTATCGGCCAATCAACTCCACGCACTGCCAGCTTGGTTACTCAGTTTGCCCAAACTGACTTGGCTCGCCTTTGCGGGAAATCCATTCAGCCATACCTTAGTCGATCCCCACGCCGATGTGGCCACAGTGGCCACAGTGGTGAATGTGACTCTGGGTGATATCAAGTTGGCTGAGAAGCTTGGCGAAGGGGCTTCTGGGGTCATTTATCGAGGCGATTGGTTGAATCAAGCCATGATAGCCGCGACGGGGTCGGCGCAGATTGCGGTAAAACTCTTTAAGGGTGAAGTGACGAGTGATGGTTATCCCGCTGACGAGTTAGATTGCTGTCTCACAACGGGTGATCATCCCTGCCTTATTAAGGTCGTGGCGCACATTAGCCAGAAAGATCAATTGGGTTTAGTGATGGAACTTATTCCGCCAGGGTTTAGTAACTTAGGGCTACCACCAAGTCTTGTCACCTGCACTCGCGATACCTTTAAAGACGGTAGCGAATTTCGCCTTGATGAAGTCGCCAAAATCACACACCAGTTGGCCGATGCAATGGCGCACATACATGCCAAACAAGTAAGTCATGGTGATGTCTACGCCCATAATATTATGGTTAATCAACAGATGAGCTTATTGTTTGGGGATTTTGGTGCGGCATCAAACTTACGCAATCTATCGACAGCAGAACGCTTAGCGATAGAAGCTATTGAAGTGCGGGCGCTTGGTTGCTTGATTGAAGATCTGTTGGCCTATGTGGATGCATCTGCCTATGTGAGTGCCTCGATTGGCCCTCTGTACTACACACAGTTGAGTGCGATTAAAGACGAGTGCATGCAGTTAGATGTGGCTCAGCGCCCCTGTTTTGCAGATGTGAAAAAGGCTATCGGAGCCCTGTTAAAAGGTAAATAGTGGCTTGCTAATAGGCTGGCTCTACACTTGTTTCAAGTTTGCTGTATTTTATGGTTGTTTGTGTGATTTAAGTGCTCACTATTGAGTTTATCGTTAGGTTATTGTTTTGTTTGGTTGTGTAACCGAGTTTTTACTGGCACTGACTGGGATTAAGCCTATAGGCTGTATACCCAAATAACCTCAAATTGCTTAAACAGGCACTTTGGGGGACTTGGTATTAGTTTTGGGTTCAATCCGGTTTGCTGTTGTCGGATAGGATGTCCGTTGAATAGTAAGAACGATAGGTTTGCATACTATGTTTACACAAACGATGTTTACACAAAGAGTAACTGAACGAGCACGCAGTGCATGCGATATTTCATTAAAAAGCCATTCCCATCATCTCTCAAAGGCGCCCTTATTCGCGCCTTTGCCGTTTCTACTGGCGAGTGTTTTCGCTTTAGCCCCTATGGCCGTGATGTCGGCGGACAAGGTCGACATCATCCCTGTGACGGTCGAGGCCGTTAAAGAAACGTCCTTTGCCGATGTAGTGAATGAAGTCGGTAAAATCAACGCTATCGATTCAGCCACGCTGAACTTTAATGCTAGCGAAAAAATTAGCGCGATTCATTTTAGTAACGGCGACAAAGTGACTAAAGGTCAAGTGATTGCCGAGCAGGACAACATTAAAGCCAAGGCTGATTTAGACAAAGCCAAGAGCACCTTAGCACTGGCTAAAACTAAGCTGGAGCGTATCGAAGACTTACTGATTAAAGAACCCTTTGCGCTTGCTAAGCAAGATGTGGATGAGCTACGGGAAAATGTGAATTTGGCCGATGCGGATTTTCGCCAGAAACAAGCAACCATGAACGATTACCTGATCAAGGCGCCCTTCGATGGTCAGTTGACCAGCTTTAGTCAGTCTATCGGCAGTCAAATTGGTGCTGGTACGGCCTTAGTCACCCTCTATAGTTTAAATCCGGTCGAAGTGCGTTATGCCATCAGTCAGAAGGATTTAGGCAAGGCGCAAAAGGGCCAAAAGGTGAATGTGACTGTTGAGGCCTATGGTAATAAGGTATTCAAAGGGTTAGTTAACTATGTTGCCCCAGCGGTAGATGAAAGCTCAGGACGGGTTGAAGTGCATGCCGCCCTTGAAAACCCTGAGTTTAAGCTTGCTCCTGGCATGTTCGCCAACATCAAGCAGTTCTATAGTCTAGGGATTAAACGTCTATTAGTGCCGCAAAATTCGATTATTGCCAATAACGATGAACGTTTTGTCTGGCTAGTGCAGGGCGATAGCGTAGTAAAGCAAGTGGTTAAACTCGCTCAAAATACGAATGACGGTTATGCCGTCGTGACTGAAGGTTTAGCCGAAGGCGATTTAGTCGTTAAAACGGGTATGCAAAACCTCAAGTCCGATAGCAAGATCAAAGTCGTGCAGGATAGAAACACTGCAGATAAAGCGGCAACATCAAGCGCTGACAAAGGTGCTGATTCAGGCTCAACTCCAAATATTGAGGTGGCTGAATAATGCGTTTACCCGAAGTCTGTATTCGTCATCCTATCTTCGCCTCCGTACTCAGTATTATGGCTGTGTTACTGGGTTTGATTGCCTTTCAAAAACTCGATATCCAATACTTCCCTGAGCATACCACCCACTCGGCATCTGTGAATGCGTCGATTGCAGGGGCGAGCGCCGATTTTATGTCGAGCAACGTGGCCGATAAGTTGATTGCTGCGGCTTCGGGCATAGATAAGGTCGATACTATGTCGACCGACTGTAGCGAGGGGCGTTGCTCATTAACGATTAAATTCAATGATGACACTAGCGATATTGAATACACCAACTTAATGAACAAGTTGCGTAGCAGCGTCGAAGGGATTAACGATTTCCCCCAGAGCATGATAGATAAGCCCACAGTCACCGACGATACCTCGGCCACAGATTCTGCCAGTAATATCATCACCTTTGTGAACGCGGGAGGCATGGAAAAGCAGGCTATGTACGACTACATTAGCCAGCAGTTAGTACCGCAACTCAAACAAGTTCAAGGCGTTGGTGCTGTTTGGGGGCCCTATGGCGGCTCACAAAAGGCGGTCAGAGTCTGGCTCAATCCTGAACAAATGAAAGCGCTGAATATTAAAGCTGCCGATGTGGTGGGCACGTTAGGCTCCTACAATGCCAGTTTTACCTCGGGTGCGATCAAAGGTAAGTCGCGGGATTTCTCGATTAACCCTTTGAATCAAGTTGAAACGCTTGAAGACGTGAAGGATCTGGTGATTAAGGTCAGCGAGGGTAAGATCATCCGTGTGTCCGATGTTGCCGATGTGGTGATGGGCGAGGAAAGTCTGTCGCCGAGTATGTTGTCTATCGGTGGACATAGTGCAATGTCATTGCAGATTTTACCGCTGAGCAACGCTAACCCAGTGACAGTGGCTTCGAACATTAAAGCCGAAATTGCACGCATGCAAAAACATTTACCCCAAGGCTTAGAAATGAACTTGGCCTACAACCAAGCTGATTTTATTGAAGCCTCCATCGACGAAGGTTTTTCTGCGTTGATTGAAGCAGTGATCTTAGTTTCGCTGATTGTGGTGTTATTTTTGGGTAGCCTGCGGGCGGCATCGATCCCCATTATTACCATTCCCGTGTGCGTGATTGGGGTGTTTGCTGTGATGTCGGCGCTCGGATTTAGTATCAATGTGTTGACTATTCTGGCGATTATTTTGGCCATTGGCCTGGTGGTGGACGATGCCATTGTGGTGGTCGAGAACTGCTATCGCCATATTGAAAACGGTGAAACGCCTTTCAATGCGGCGATTAAAGGCTGTCAGGAGATCATTTTCCCTATCATTGCCATGACATTAACGCTCGCCGCCGTGTATCTGCCGATCGGATTAATGTCGGGTTTAACCGCCGATCTGTTTCGGCAATTCTCCTTTACCTTAGCAGCGGCCGTGATGATCTCTGGCGTGGTGGCGTTAACTTTGTCGCCTATGATGAGCGCCTATCTTATCAATACCACTGAGCAACACCCTAAATGGTTTAGCCGAGTCGAGAATGCGCTGCAGCAGTTAAATCATTTGTATATCAATGAGCTGAATAAGTGGTTTGTTCGCAAGCGTTTGATGTTTGGCGCGGCTGTGGTTTTGGTGGGTCTTGCGGGTATTGCTTACTGGCAATTACCCAAAATACTCTTGCCTGCGGAGGACTCCGGCTTTATCGATGTGGCGTCTAATGGCCCTACCGGTGTCGGTCGGCAGTATCATCTCAATCACAATGCTGAGCTTAATAGCGTGATGGACGATCATCCCGCGGTTGGGGCTAACTTGTCTTATATCGAGGGAGAGCCTGTGAACCATGTACTACTCAAACCTTGGGGTGAGCGCAGTGAGGGTATAGATGATGTGATCAGCGACTTGATTACAACATCAAAGGAAAACGTTTCTGCCTATAACATGTCGTTTAGCATTCGCTCAGCGAATAATCTCAATATTGCCAATAACTTGCGTTTAGAGCTGACGACCTTAGATCGGAATAAGGACGAACTCAGCGAAACCGCCGCCAAAGTGCAAAAGTTACTCGAGGATTATCCTGGCCTGAATAACGTGGGCAACTCAGTGCTGAGGGATCAACTACGCTACGATCTGTCTATCGATCGCAACGCGATTATCCTCTCTGGTGTGAGTTATGGTGATGTCACTAATGCGCTTTCTACCTTTCTTGGCTCAGTGAAGGCGGCGGACTTACATGCTACCGATGGTTTTACTTATCCTATTCAAGTGCAAGTAAGCTTAGACAAACTGAGTGATTTTAAAGTGTTGAATAAGCTGTATGTCACTTCTGAATCTGGGCAAGCACTGCCATTATCGCAATTTGTGTCGATTAAACAGACTACGGCAGAATCTAACATTAAGACGTTTATGGGTCTTGATAGCGCTGAATTGACGGCAGATATTATGCCCGGTTATTCAACTGATGAAATCAAAACCTACTTAGATGAACAATTACCGACATTGCTTAATGATGCCCAAGGCTTTAAATACAATGGCGTGGTAAAGGATCTTATGGATTCGCAGGCGGGCACTCAGTCGCTATTCTTGCTGGCATTGGTGTTTATCTATTTGATTTTGGCTGCGCAGTTCGAAAGTTTTGTCGATCCCTTAATTATCTTACTGACTGTGCCCTTGTGTATTGTCGGTGCGTTATTGACCTTAGCCTTGTTTGGCCAGAGTGTGAATATCTATTCGCAGATTGGTTTATTAACCTTAGTGGGGCTAGTGACTAAACACGGTATCTTGCTGGTGGAGTTTGCCAATAAGCAACAAGACCAAGGTTTGAGTGCGATTGAGGCGGCGCGAAGCAGTGCCAAATCTCGTTTAAGACCGATTCTAATGACGTCTTTAACCATGATTTTAAGTGCGATTCCTTTAGCCTTGGCATCGGGACCGGGCTCGTTAGGGTTAGCTAACATAGGTTTAGTCTTAGTCGGAGGTCTGTTAGCGGGCACTTTCTTCTCGTTATTTGTAGTGCCTGTGGCCTATGTCGCTATGGCTGAATTGAAGGCCAAGGATGTGCTTGCTAGACTGCGAAGTGCTTAAGTTGAGTTTTATGCGCTGGGTTTATCGCCCCTAGGCTAAGAGGCATGGGTTCAACTTGCCTGTAAATACGTTATGATTTAAGCCAACGGCTAAACGCGTTGGCTTAATTTTTTGTCGATAACTTAATGATCTTTGTTGTATTTAAGCGAGTGTTTAAGTGCGAGTGGATTTGCCTCATCAGCGACGGAGAGCTGGCATTATGAGTTTGTTACATTGCCTTCATAGGGCTTTTTTATATTTGGCTTGCTCGGCTGGATTGATGTTTGCCTCTCCCGCCATGGCCTCTTTTTGGGATTCCTTATTTCGTAGTGAGTTGCCCGTCGATCAAGTGACTGCACCTGTAGATAGTCCGCGTTTCGAGTTTGTTGGTGTATTACCTGCTAATACGCAATTAGAACTTGTCGGTTATTACGTTTCATCTGTTTGTACCCGAAAGGAAATCCGTTTTCCCAGTGGTGATATTGCTAATCCCTACCGCGCGACATTCGAAGAAACCTCAGTGCTGCGGCAAGTGATTAGCAGTGGTAGCAAAGCGAGTGAGTTTTCGCTGCCCTTAGCTTTGAACGGTGGCGGCGATTGTCAGTGGCGGCTTGAGGATTTAATGCTCGATGTGACAATACTGCCGAACCATCCGTTGTGGCAAAGGGCTAAAGCACTTAAACAACAATACCTTGCTAAGTTGCAGCGCACTTCTGTTGTGGATGCGGCACAAGTTGCTAGCCAAACGACGTTGCCGACTCAAGTGTCACCCCACGATGATTTTTATTTAAGTCATGAACTTAATATCGATCCTATTCATGCGGGTAGCGAGGCGGATAATTCGTTGCTTGCGACTACGCCTTTATCTTTAGCGCCAGTTTACTATCCAGTATTTATTCATTCTCCTAAGGAAGACAAACCCTTCGAGGCTAGGCTGAAAAGTAGTTTGCAGCAAATTTCTAGCCTATGGGCTAGTCCTTATACTCAAGCGGTTCGTCGCGGTGATGAGGCTGTGATGCGGGTGAATTTTAATCCACAGATTGCCGAACAGTATGAGGTCAATGTTTGGTATCAGCCTGATACGGTTGAGGTGAATTATCCCGATGGTACTCAATATACTTATGCTAACGGTGATGTGAAATTGTATGCCTATGGTAAACCTGAATCTCAAATCAAGACGTTAGCTCAGAGTGCCAAGGCCGAAGATAAGCGCTTCTTGGCACGTATCTATGAGCTTGGGCACGCCTTACCCAAGGATAAAATTAAGGCACAGAAATATTACCGTGAAGCCGCTGAAGCTGGCGATATTGAGGCGTTGCGTTGGCTGCGAGATCAAGCGGGTTATGCGGGGCGTGCCGATGAAAAGATCTATTGGCTGGAGCGCGCCGCGAGCTTTGGCGATAACGCGGCAAAGCTTGAGTTAATCCGTTTACCTTTATCGGTTATCGAGCGTGGCTTGGTTAATACAGGTGCGGATAAGGTCCGTGAAACGCAAGCATGGCAGCAGTTAAATCAGCTAGTTGACCAAGGGTTGCCGAAGGCAAGAAGTCTGATGGCGTTTTATCAAGTGTTATCTTGTTCGCCCTATTTTAATGCTACAACGGCATTGGAAAATTATCGCCAAAGCGTTAAAGCTCAACCTGATTTAGCGCGAGATGCCGCCGAAACCTATTATTACTTTAAAGAGGATTTTGAGCAGAGCGAGGAGTTTTGGATAATTGCCGCCGAGCGAGATCTTTACGCCGCCGCTGAACTTGCCAATATCCTGTTATTGGAACCCTATCGAGATACGGTTAACGCGCGATACTGGTTAGAAAAAGTGACAACCTTGGGTGCTAAACAAGGTTTGCAGGCGGATATTCTAGGCAATGCTTACTTTCAGTTCGCAACCTTATTAGATAAAGGCGAGGGTGGACCGGTCGATGCTAAAGCAGCGTTAACGCTTTATCAGCAGAGCATTGAAATGGCAGAGCGGTTTTCAAACGACTATGCAGTAAGGGCCAAGGAGAGAGTGCAAGTGCTCGAAGGGATGCGCTAATAACGTATTGTCGCTAAAGACTCTGTGACGTCAGTGCTGCTTATTCAGCTTATCTTCAATAAAAATCCCTGCCGAAGCAGGGATTTTGTTATTTATTCAAATGCTTGATTTATGCGTAATGGCTAAAACTGCTTATTTAAGTAATGCGAGTCATCAAACTAGCGTAAATCAACCAGCAGTGCGACTCCTGAACTCTGGGGTTCACTTTGCACTGTGATGTAATACCACCCCACGTTTGGCGCATTGACTGTGATGCTTTCCCGCGTGTTGGCGGGTGTCACAGAGGCTGCATCGAAGTGTTGAGCATTCGCCCAAGTCGTCCCCGAAAATAGGCTAACATCACCACTGCCGTGGGCAGAGTTGATGCTTAGCTGATTCGTTCCCTCTGGTACCCAAAGGTAATAATCGTTGCGCCCATCGGCGGTGCAAATGGCTTTGCCAGCACTGAGCTCACCATAACTTAAGGGTGATTGCGTCGCGCAGGCGTTGGCAATGAGCACCGGATCGGGTGTGTTACCCGTGCCTGTGCTTAAGGTCAGTGTTACGCCGCTAAACTCAGTGGCAGTATCAATCGTGATATAACGCCAGCCACGATTGGCGCTGAAGCTAAGCGATTCTTGATTTCCTGCTTTAGCACTCTTTGCATCGGCATTATCTGCGTCGGCCCACTGACTGGCATTGAAGTAAATATTGGCATCCCCAGAGCCGCCCTTAGTGGTGACAGTGAACTGGGTATTATCTTCCTCAACCCAGAAGTAGAAGCTGTTACGCCCGCCACTGATGCACTCATTTTTGCCTAGGGTGAGCTTACCGTAATCTAAGGTCACTGCGCCGCAATTGGCTGGTGGCTCAGGATCCACGCCGCCATCACCCAGATCGGGGTCGATATCAGCAAATAGCTCAGTGGTGCTGACTTGCATATCGACACCGCCAAAGTCCCCCGATAAGGTAATGTAGTGCCAATACTCGTTAGGGTTTAACTGCACCTTAATCACTTGATAATTACCATTACCGATACCAGCCCCTTGGTTTTGCTCAGGGCTTGCCCAGCCTCTAGAATCGAAATAAATGTCGGCATCCCCCCAACCGCCGCCAATTTTGATCCAAAGCTCTTGGGCTGTGCGATCGGTATTGGTAAAGCTGAAACTGGCGCGGCCGAGTTTTGAATCAATACATTCCATCGGCACATTAATTTTCAGGCTGGCCGATTCAGTGTAACGGTAGGCTTCATTAGTCACTTGGCAAGGTGAGTAATCCTTACTGATAGTGCCCGCGGGTCCTGTCCAGTTGCCTTCGCGGCCACTGGGCTCAGCGTCGACATCACTCGGGCCCTTATCGACTATACCATCGTCAGCCGTGCTTAAACCACTGGCGAGCCAACCCTGCCATTCGTTATCGTAACGTGTGCCGATATTATCCATAAAGGCTTGATATTCTGCATATTGATCGTTGCGTAGGTAGGCCAGAATCTGTCTCACATCGTCCCTGTGGTGTTCAAACATGAAACGCACCGCTAGATAACCCCAGCGATAGATGCGGTCTTGACCAGATTCATAGTTGTTTTTGAATATGGTCGACAACATATACTCACCGGTTTCGCCCATGGCAATTGCCGCAGGGTTTGCGTCACGGTAAGAGATGTATTCTGCGAGGCCTTCAATCCACCAAATGGTATTGGCTGAAGTGCCACGACTAAAGTCACCAAACAGGTTATAGCGTCCATCGAGGTAGTGTACGTATTCGTGTTGCAGGTTCCAGACGTGGAAATCCGGCGTGCGCCATTCGGCTTCATAGGCGATGAAACGTGCCTGATTTTTGAGTCCGGCGGGCGAACCTTCTAAATACATGCCGCCATTGTCGGTACTGATACCAAAGATACTGTTGGCTAAGGATTTATACTCAGACGAACTGCCGAAGATCACTAGCTCTAAGTCATCGTTGTTATCCTGCGCCACGGGTTGCATGCCCGTTTCGAGTTTACTGTGGAAATAACTTTCTTGGCTGGTCAGCACATCACAGGCCCATTTGGCTTGATCTTGATAGAGATCTTGGGCGCGGATCTTGAGGCTGTCGGAGCATTTCCAATTAAAAGGTAAAGCATCGGCTTCTAACTGCGCCTTAAAACCACAGATATTGTAATCGTTACAATGGCTGCGATCGTAATAGTCGGCCATTTCTGCCGCCGCGTACCAAAGCACTTTGCTCGGTTCGGTTTTGCTGGTGCTACTGAGGATGTTTTTGACCAGCTGGGTCACTCGCGGGCGCATGGCATCAATGTAATACAGCCTAGACAACTCTTTAACTGAATTGACCAAAAGGTACTCTGCATTGGTGCCTAACAAGTCGCGATGTTCGAGTTGGAAGTTATTCAGCGCATCTAAAATGCTTTGGTCACGCGCGAACAGCGCCTGCATGTCATCATTCCATTGAGCGCGGAATAAGGTGGTAAACACTGAGTTGGCTGCGGCGTTCATGGCGAAGCTGGCTTGCCAATTAGCATCATAGTCCGTAAGCACTTTGATAGTGACATGATTGAAATCGGCTCCGAGCTCGGCTGAGTCAATCAGGATTAAGGCTTCTTTCAACACGCCAGCATTAGCATCGGAGACTGTCCAAATCGCAGCGTTCGCAAATAAAGCGTTGAGGGCTGATTTTAAGCTGGCCTTAGCGGCGCTGCTGTAAGCGGGCACATCATTTGGGCTGTAAAACTGCACATAGAGGGCGGCGCGGACAAAGTAAATATGGGACTCAAGATGCTGAACATCGACCCCAGTGTAGTCCTTGGCTTTAGCGGCAATGGCATTAGCCACACTGATCACATTGGCCTCGCTAAATAGCGCGGTCGCAGCACTGCCTTTGAGGCTATAGAGCTTACCGACGCATTCGGGTGTCGATTGGCTCAGTTCATTGACTAGTGCCTGACCTGATTTCCCAACAAAGTCACTGCAGTCGCTGACTTGCATCGCGGCGCTACGATTCTGCAACTTAAGTGGGGGTTGCTCCGAGACCTCTATCTGACGTTTCTGGCGTGAATGAATCTTAGGCTGCTCTGTCATCGTCGGATCATTGGGGGATGCCATCAATGGCGTCTCCCGCAGTAGCGGTCTATGTGATTCAATTAAGCTAATTGGTGCAGAGGGCGGTGGCGGGACGGGTTGAGCTGGTGAACTGTTTGGTGTGTTGTTGCCTAATGGGGGGCTTGCATGAGTGTTATGGGCAAGAACGGGAGTTGCAATCGCTAAGCTAATTGCTGCGAAGAGTAGTGTGTTTTTCATTGTGTATCCGTAGTTATCTAGTCTGCAAAGCAGATCTTCCTTGGGCGTTATTTGATGCATTTAACACAGACTTGCATCAAACCTCATTGGATTATTTGCGTGATAACAATAGCGCGACAAACATCGCAGCCAGCAAATAATGCCTCAGAATAATGGCTGTAAGTTTTTAATATATCTAGTATTTGTCATAATATTTTTTTGATACATCTTTTCTGTTCAGCTTAGGTTCAGCTTTCAGTTCAAATGGTTAACGTCAGCCGCTTGATTGAGTGCGATGGAATATAGAATGGAATAACTGTGGCTATTTGGCTTGAAATTGCGCTAGCTTAGCCGCATTAAGGTTTAGCAAACGAACCGTTTAAGCATAGCAATCTGCTATTAGGTTGGTGCCATTCTCACAGGAGCTTTTATGTCAGCTTTACCAAGCGAGTACACCCATATTCATGTTGAGCAACCTGGGGCGCCCGAGGTGATGCGGCTATCGCGCTCACCTTTGCCTGTCCCTGCGGCGGGGCAAGTGTTGATCCGCGTGCATGCAGCAGGAGTGAATGGCCCCGATGTTAAACAAAGGGTGGGCGCGTATCCACCGCCACCGGGTGCATCACCGATTATTGGTCTTGAGGTTGCTGGGGATATTTGTGTCCTCGGTGACGGCGTGAGCCAATGGCAAGTTGGCGATAAGGTATGCGCCTTAGTGCCGGGCGGTGGTTATGGCGAGTATGTGCTCACCTATGCGGCCCATTGTTTGCCGATCCCGACGGGTTTTAGTTATGTGCAGGCAGCAGCGCTGCCAGAAACCTTCTTCACCGTATGGGGTAACCTGTTTATGCGTGCGGGACTCAAAGCGGGCGAGACGGTACTGATCCACGGTGGCTCAGGTGGCATTGGTAGTACGGCTATTCAGTTGGCTAGTGCGCTGGGTTCAAAAGTAATAGCTACGACGGGACAGGATGAGAAACGCGATTATTGCTTGAGCCTTGGCGCCGCTGAAGTCATCAACTATCGTACTCAAAACTTTGTTGAACCTGTGATGGCACTCACTCAAGATAAGGGCGTAAACGTGGTATTTGATATCGCGGGTGGTGATTTTATCAATCTTGACTTACAAGCCTTAGCGATGGACGGGCGTATGGTGTCGGTAGCTATGCAACGGGGGCCTAAGGCCGAGGTTGAGATTTTCCGCCTGATGGCAAAACGTATCATGTGGACAGGGTCGACCCTAAGACCGCAGAGCGTGGAGGCCAAAGCCGCCATTGCTGCTGAATTATTGGAGAAAGTTTGGCCGTTGTTAAACGCCCATAAAATTGTCCCCAATATTTTTGCAACCTTTCCATTAGCACAGGCTGCTAAAGCCCATGCTTTGATGGAGTCGGGTGAGCACAGAGGCAAAGTAATACTGACTGTCATTTGAGCTAGGCATACTTGGTTTTGCAGCGACATATTTGCTTTAAGTCGCTGCCATTCGAGTCAATCTAGAAGACATTCTGACATCATAGTGGCTTAGTCATTGTTCGGTAAATATGAGTTTGTAGCGCTGTAATTAAATCCTCATGGATAACCTTGATGGTTAACTTTACAGCAACCTAGAATTGTTAACGTTGATGACTCATCAAACACCATAGATATGATTGCTTTTTCTTGGGAATAAAACTTGCCGCGTCGATTTTTTAGACTAAAGTCGTTAATGATTAAACTTTTTGGGTACTTTGGCAGAAATTAATACGTAATTAGTGAAAATTTCATGGTATGAGGCATTGATTATCGGAAATATTCTGTAAAAATACCCAGTTGAAAACGTCAGAGACTTTCAGGCGCTATTCGTGGATCAAAGCAAGCGATGCTTCGCTTATTCAGGCTAAAAAACTCATGGTGTATGTGTTGATTTAAGGGTATTAGCATATATGTATAACACAGCAAAGAAACAGGTTTGGTATGGTGAGCTGAGAACATCGAAAGGCAACGCGATTGTCGTCCATGACAACCAGCTGCCCGATGCCTCCCCAGGACGTATCTACCTATACAATACCGATCGCGATGCGATCATTGAGTATGTGGAAGATATAGTCAAAGTGAACCTATACGACTTAGATGAGGCTGCGTTAAAAGCTGCTGAGGCTAAGTTTGGTGGTGCATGGAAGGCGGCAAGATCTCAATTTATGAGTAAACATCAAGCTCGCATTGACTTGAACAACGTGAAGGAAACTGCGCCTGTACGTAAGGCGAAGCCTGAAGTTGAACCAGAAGTCGAATCTGATGCCGTTGGCGTGGATTTTGACGATGATTGGGGCGATGATTTTGATGATTAACACAGTGTCGGCCTAAGGGCTAACACTGTGAGTGTAAGGAATAAAGTAGTGTTTATTTTATTCCTTATCGCTTTATTTATTCCCTTCTGCTAAACCGCATTTTTCCTCGTTTCCTCAATTTTTATTGCGAATGGCTACGCATCGGCATCGAACTGATAACGGCTAATGTGGTGATAAACCTTGCCTGGCACTAACCAAACATCATCACCAAAGCGCTCGCCTTGGTTCGGGGAGTCTGGCAGCATCTGCGGCTCTAAACACACAGCATGATGTTGATTTAATACCTGTTGATTGCGACCTACTGTGCCATTTAAAAAATTAGCACAGTACAGCTGCACACTCGGTTGATTAGTATAAACCGTCATAGCACGACCGCTAATGGGGCTGCTTAAACAGCCAAAACGGGCGAGTGAGCCATCGGGATTATTCATCATATAACAGTGATCATAACCGCGAGTGCTTGCGAGTTCAGCGGCATGCAGCTTGTCACCTAAGCGTATTGGTTGACTTAAATCGAAAATCGACCCAGTTGTATCGGCAATCCCAGTGGGAACACTGACATCATTCATGGTGAGATAGCGCTTGGCATCGATTTGCATCAGATGCTCATGATTGGTCTCTGTGCCATCGAGGTTGAAATAACTGTGTTGGGTGAGGCTTACGGGACAGGCTTTATCGACGGAGGCTAAGATTTCTACGTACAAATTATTGCCTGCGAGGCGGTAATCCAGCTGAACTGTGCAATTACCGGGGAAACCCATGTCGCCATCTGGGCTCATTAAGGTCAAACGCACACCATCGGGGAGTTGACCTAGTTGCCAGTTTTTACGATTAAACCCTTCACGGCCGCCGTGTAAACAGTTAGTCGCTTGGTTTACATCTAATTGATAATCATGACCTTGATAGTGCATTTTGCCGTTAGCGATGCGATTTGCAAAGCGGCCTGCAATGGCACCTAAATGAGCCGATTGGGTCAAGTAATCTTCGGCGCTATCACAACCTAAAACGATATTGGCACGTTCGCCGTGTTTATCAGGGGTCCACAGAGCGCGGATAATACCGCCTAAGCTGATGACTTCTAATGCGAGTATGCCATTGTCGATCCGAACCCGTTCGATTTCACCGCCGCGGGGATCGGTCCAAGGATCCAAAACACTGAAACGTACCATTTAGCTTCCCTCTGTGTTGAATATGCTCACTGCTTATTGTGTTAAATGAGTATGTTAACCCTATTATTTGCCATCAACAGCATAAAGTTCAGTGATGAATTCGTATGTTATCGACGGCGTAGTCACTCTATTCGGTTGTCTTTGGTTTAAGTGCGGCTAAGTGCTTGTTCTAGCAAATTGCCTGTTCTGGCTAGTTATCTATGCGCCCCGCGCCAGCGCTGGCGGAACATAAATACACTGTGGCATCGATGGCGGTTTTTTCGAAGAATTCATGTTCAACGGCGGCAACAACAGCGTCAGTCAGTTCATGGTCGACCAAGGCGACCACGCAGCCGTCGGTCATGCGGATGCCACCACGCTCGCCGATCACTTGGCTGACAATTTCAACTAAAGTATCAAATTCGGGCAGTGTGACTTCAAAATCATCACGCAGTGAAGCATGGGATTCAGCCATTAAACGACTGAATTTTTGGATGTTATTTTGCTCTAAGGCGCGAGCAGCATTTTGAGTTCTTTGGTTCTCAGTGACGACGTGTTTCGCCCGGCGGTATAGCACTTCATCTAAATCGGCCTTTGCACTTTCTAGTTGGCGTAAATCTAGGTGACGCAGTGCATCTAAGCCAAAGTACTCTGCCGCTTGTGCACACTCAGTGCGACGTTGTTCGTTGGTCGCGGCTAAGCGTTGTTTCTCGATATGGGCATCTATGATGATAAGGCTTAGGTTTTCTGGAATGGGAATGGCTTCGCTATCGAGATCTAAGCAGTCAATCAGTAGTGCATGGTCTTGCTCACCCATGGCGCTGCACATTTGATCCATGATGCCACAGGCCGACTCAACATACCTGTGCTCACCGCGCTGTGCGAGTTGCGCCACCGCCATTGGGGATAAATGCAGTTGGCTGGTATCACTAATGGCTGTACCGAAGGCGACAACGAGTGCGCCCGAAGATGAAAGACCTGCGGCAAGTGGCACATCGCCCACAATGGCTAAGTCTAAGCCCTTGGCTAATAAGCCAGTTTGCGCCATAGCCGCAGTAAAACCTTTGAGGTAATTCACCCAGCCATCTTGCGGGTCCATGTCGTTTTCTTGGCCGAAAACCCACTCTTTAATTTGTCCGGGAAACGCATCGGCGACGGCTCGAAACTTAGTATCGTCACGGCGTTTTACCGCAATCACTGTATGAAAATTAATGGCTGCCGGGAGTACAAAACCGTCGTTGTAATCCGTGTATTCACCGATCAGATTGACGCGCCCAGGGGCTTGATATAAATCATCGGCTTTAGTGCCAAAGGTTTGGACAAATAACTTAGTGGCGCGCTGCGCAGGGTTTGACATGCTGTAAAAAATTCCAAAAAAGCTGAGCTAATTTCGTTACCGTCATCGATTTATATCACGACTGAGTCAGTGATGTAACTGAGATTTTTTGCTGAAATGGCGATAGGCTGCAATGAGTAAATCGATACTGGGATGAGGAGGCAAAATAGCGTATTGAGTGTTTTATCTAGTTAATTGATTTGTAAAGATTAGTCAGCATTTAGTTGGATGCCGCACAAACTAGCAGAGGATGTGACTGCTCGTTTGTGCGACCTGTTATGGTGTGATTTTAATTTAATGCAGCATTAGCAGGCACTTAACTACGTGGCTCCGCATTAAGTTTAGGATCAGGCACTTGTACTGTATCTTCCGCTGGAACTGTGTTTTTCTCCGAGTTTTGCAATAGCTCGTAAATCACATGATCCACAAAACCGGCACCAGCGGCTTCGTACAGGTTGTACACACTGTGCACCCCCGATTCGCGAAGCGCCGCAGCATCGTCACTGTACTGCACAATTGCACTGATTTTGCCTTGATAATTCAGTTTTTTGAGTTGCTCAACTGCAAACATATTTCCCGCGTGGTGCGGCATGGCTAGCAGTACCAGTTCAAGATTAGGTGCTCTGTCGAGTTTTTCCCAAAAGTCGGTATCTGAGGCGTCACCTTGCACTACATTGCGACCCTTTGTTTTATGTAAGTCGACTAAGTCTTGCTTGTGTTCAATACCGAGAATTTCCCCATCAAATTGCTCCCTGAGTTCATCATAGGCACCGCTACCAATACGGCCCATGCCTAAGATTAAAAAGCGTGGATTGCCAATGGCTATCGGTCTGTCTTCTGGGTGTAACGGGCGTTTTTCAAGTTTGATTAAACGCTGCTGGAATCGCTGGTAGATATTACCGACGGTGGCGTTAAGTGGCGCGGCGAGTAAAAAACTAAAGCTTAATGCCACTGCGATGATCACTAGCCACTCGGGAGGTAACCAACCTTTATAGGTGGCTACTGCGGCGACGATCAAACCGAATTCACTGAAGTTACCTAGGTTAAATGAGCCCAACATAGAAGTACGCGAACGCAGCTTAAAGCGGGTAAGAATGTAAACAAACAGCAGGATTTTAAGTGGCACTAACAGCACTAATAGCGCCGCGAGGACGATATCCGATACCGTAGGTAAGCCGTTGAGCCCTATGGTTAAGAAGAAGGCAACGAGGAAGAGTTCTTTAAAATAGAACAGGGATTTTGCCAGCTCGGAGGATTTTTTGTGGCCCGCCAACAAGATGCCGATAATCAGTGCGCCGAGATCGGGTTTTAAGCCAACAGATTCAAATAACCAAGCGCCAACCACGAGTGCCATAACTAGGCCGAAGAGCACTAAGAGTTCACCGTGGCCGACACGGTCGAAAGCTTTATAGATGAGCGGTTTAGCCAGTGGCAGTAAGAGTAATGCAAAGGCCCATACCGAAGGTACATCGCCTTTAGAAATAGTTAAAAACAGTACGGCGAAGATATCCTGCATAATCAAGATACCAATAGCGACCCGGCCGTAGAGGGATTGCACGTCTCCTTTATCTTCTAACACTTTGACCGCAAATACGGTGCTGGAGAAGCTTAACGCGAAGGCAATTAACGTCAGTTGTTCTAGGTTCAGACTCGTGAGTTGGCTTAAGCCCAGTAAGCCGAAGAGTTTTAGAATCGGCACAAAAATCACTATCGAGAGCACTAAGTGCACACTCGAACCCGCCCATACTTCGGCCTTGAACAGGCTACGAATATCGAGTTTTAACCCTATGGCGAATAACAGTAAAGTGACGCCTAGGCTGGCGAGTTCTTGCAGTAATGGCAGGCTTTCTTTATCTATTCCTAAGATGAACAGTACAAAGCCTGCCACTAAGTAGCCGATGAGCGGAGGGAGTCCTATACGGCTGACGAGCATGCCGCAGATGAGTGTAATAATGAGGATGCCTGGTTCCATGATGCTCCAATCTAAAAAGTCTAAAATTGTAAGTGATTGTATAAGAAATCTATGACACTTGGATAAAAAAGCGGACTTTTAATGAAAAAAGTCCGCTTTTTATTGGTGTTGCGGTAAATACACTTGGCTGTTAAAACTCGAGTGAACTAAATCACTCTGGTGGTCTAAGCCTAAATCGTCACTATTTCACGAGATGATCTAAATGGGTTGCAAAATCTTTGGGGCCCATAAAACCAGTCACGCGTAAATCTTCCCTTTGCTCACCTTGTTCGTTAAACATCAACAGCGTAGGCAAACCAAGCACATTGTATTTTTCGAGTAAGGCCACATCGACCTTGTCACTCTTAGTCACATCCGCTTGTAGCAGTACGATTTTATTCATGCGGGCTAACACGTTGGCATCTTTAAAGGTGATGGCTTCGAACTCTTTACAGGCAACACACCAATCGGCGTACAGATCGAGCATCACTGGCTTACCTTGGGCGGTAGCGGCTGCAATTTCTTGCTCAAGATCTTCAATCGATTTAATGCGTTTAAAGCCATGGACTTCTTCGGTCGTCGCCGCAGTGCCTACGGAATTGTTATTAAAACCAAAGTGTCCCATCACAGCTTGGAATCCGTAGGAGAAGCTCGCCAGTAGCGCCAGCGTTAATAGGACTGAACGTACAGTTTGTTTCCAGTTAAATTCACTGAGTTTGTTCTGATGCATCAAGTAGCCGGTGAAGCTTACGCCCCACAGTGACCAAAGCACATCGGATACTACGCCTGTCCAAATGCGGCTAAGCATCACGATAGATACAGCGATCAGCAGGAATCCGAAGATAGTCTTGATGATATCCATCCAAGCGCCGGCTCTCGGTAATAATTTACCGCCTGAGGTGCCGATAATCAGTAGAGGTAATCCCATACCCATACTGAGTACATACAGGGCTAAGAAACCTTGGAGTAGGTCGCCGGTTTGCGCCACATAAACGAGTGCACCCGACAGCGGCGCGGTAGTACAAGGTGATGCGACAAGGCCAGAAATCACGCCCATTAAGAACACGCCAACTAAGTTGCCGCCTTTTTGATTATTCGAAACTGAGTTCATCTTCTCCTGCCAGCTCGATGGCAGTTTCAAATCGTATAGGCCAAACATAGATAAGCTGAGCACAAAGAACAAAATCGCGAGTACGACTAATACGGCAGGATGTTGTAATGCCGCTTGGTATTTTAGTCCCGCCGATGCAACTACTAACCCTAAGATAGAGTAAGTGATTGCCATGCCTTGGACGTAAGCCATGGACAAGGTAAAGGCTTTTGCGGTTGAGAGCTTTTGCCCTTGGCCGACAATAATACCCGACAAAATCGGATACATAGGGAATACGCAGGGCGTTAATGCCAGACCGACACCTAGACCAAAGAAAATCACTAAAGTCCAAATTAAGCTGTCGTTCGACAGCATTTGGCTCAGGGTATCTTGCTGAGTAATGGGTTGCGTATTGGTTTTATTGGCAGTGCTTGGCTTAGTGCTGGTTTGCTCAGTCGTCGTGGTTGATTCGGCGCCTGCAATTAAGCCATCGTTGGCTGCAATCGCCTTTAAAACGACTTCATGCTTGGTCGGTGGATAACACAATTTACCTTCGGCACAACCCATAAAGGTCACTGTGAGCGTAGCATTTTCATCGGCCTGTTTTAAACCAACGGGAATATCGACATAGGTATAATAGACTTCTTGCTTACCAAAATACTCATCTTCATGGGGCTTTCCCTTTGGTAGAGCGACCGTGCCTAACTCGGCACCATTGACGCTAAATTTAAGCTTGTCGCGGTACATATAGTAACCGTCGGCAATCACCCAATTGAGTTTGACCTGATTACCTTCTTGCTTGGAATCGAAGACAAATGCTTGATCGACAGGCATCAATTCAGGCTCACCCTTCATGAAGTCGAATTTGTTACCGAAAACCCCTTCACTATGAGCTAAGGGCGCAAGAAGCAATAAAGAAGTGAAAATAAGGCTGAGTAGTTTTTTCATGGCTGAGTGTTGTCTTTTATCCAATCTAAGTAGGCTGGTAGCCCGTGGGTCACAGGCACGGCAATAATTTCGGGTACTTGATAAGGGTGAAGCCTAAGCACAAGTTGTTCTAACTCTGTATATCGACTTTGTAAACATTTAATCTGTAAGCTAAATTCTTGCTCTTCACAGATTTTTCCTTCCCAAGCATAAATTGAACGTATCGGGGCGGAAATCTGAACACAAGCGGCAATACGCGACTCAATTAAAGCTCGGGCCAAAGTATTGGCTTGTACTTCATCGGGGCAGGTAGTGCTAACCACTAAATACTGATGCTGCATAGTGTTAGGTATCGTCTCTTAAGAATCTTAAAGTTCGCTTAAGCCAACTTCGTTAGGCTACTTTACGTGTTTTAATGGTCTCATACATTAGCGGGTTAACAAAAGGGTGAGCTAAATATCAGTGTTTTGCTCCCTTACTTGGTCCTAATGGTTATCCTGACTTGAATTAAGACCGGATAACCCCCATTTAGTTTACAGAGATAGTCAGATAAACCTGAGGTCGGTATGTTTTTCATTATATTTTTACTCTTTGTGCTGATCCCAGTAATAGAGCTGTCGGTGCTGATCCGTGTGGGTGAAGTGCTTGGCACTTGGACTACCATAGGTTTAGTGCTGTTTACCGCCGTGCTCGGGGTCTCTCTGGTTCGCAGCCAAGGCTTAAACACCTTAATGCAAGTACAACAAAAACTCGCCCGTGGTGAAGCACCGGGGCAAGAAATTGTCGAGGGCATGATGTTAGCTATGGCGGGCATCTTGCTCGTGATCCCCGGTTTTGTAACCGATGCCATTGGCCTATTATTCTTGACGCCATTAACCCGTCGCCCCATTGCAGCCTTGTTGTTCAAACGCATGCAGTTACGGGTTGTTGCCGGTTTACAGGGCACAATGCACGGTGGCTTTCAAGCGGGCCAAGGTCCCTTTGGGCCTAAGCCACAGGACCCATTTGGTCAAGCGCCATTTGATGATAGTGTGAAAAAGGACGGTAATGTGTTTGAGGGAGACTTTGAACATAAAGTCGATCCAAGTGATATCAAACCCGCTAGCCATCAACTCTCTGATAAAGCGCAGGACAAAGACCCTAAGTCTTAGTATGAGTCTCGTATTGTCTTAGTCGCTTGTTGCGTTAGTTTGTTATTGGATTAACTCAGTTGATTATCGCGTTTATTCGCTTGAGTTTTCTCCCTAATATCCCTTAGATACCAGTGGCCGACTGAATCAATCTGACCTGTGCCGCTGGTTCACCTCCCCCGTAATAGCCATTTCACTCTTAAAAAACTCCAATCCTAATAACCCGCCCACTCAGGTATAAGAGTTAACATGATATTAGATAAAAGCTTTTGGATCGCATTCATGTGATAAAGTAAGGTATTTTTAAATCATGACTCTGTATCCAAGAGAAAAAGCAATATCAGTGCTGTTGTCCATGTTGAGTAGGTTTTCGACGATAGTGAATTCAATTGCACTGTTATTCAGATAATACCTATAGCCTAGAAATACTTCGTGAGAAGGTTTTGAAAAGTCATTATCTGTTTTGAGTAAACCTTCATAATGATGTAATTCAATAAGCCAACCATGGCGTCCTATTAAATACTCATAACCTAAAGATAACATTACTGCATGATCTTTATAGTCTATTCCAGATAGACTTTCATCATTTTGTCTAAAGCTTATACCTGTTGTGGAGTAAAAATGATGCATTCCAGATGTATAGCTATAATTCAGCTGTAATGCTTGTTCAAAACGGTTATCTACAAATGGGCCAGAGTTAACATGGTTGTAATATAAGCTGCCACCTAGTGATAGACCATAATTATCCTCACTAAGTAATTGATATTCTAAATAGAAATTTAGGGCATTCGTTAGCGTATCGCCAGAAAGATCAGGTTGATTGATACCATTCTTTGAAAATATTTGGTTTTTGTCTTTGATTGTATTGTCGCGGCCATTTTGACCCACACCAAATGCATCATGAAACCAGATAGTGACCGAGTCAAGATGGTTATCCCCACTAAAACTCCACTTATAATTAGTATCAAACATCCATTTTTCAGTGAGTTGCCACTTTATTCCGCCATTAAGAGAATTATGATAATAGTCAGCATAGTAATCGTCAGTTTCAGCCCATACACTTGCTACTGTTGCAGATCCGTATATCTCTTTTTTCCCTTCAGGCAGTGCAAATCCTGAACGAAGTAGAGGCGTTAAGCTACCCGCATGTGTAGGTGATTGGGCATGCACACGAAGTGGCCCATAATGACTATAATTGATATTTTCTGCGAAAGTACTCGGTAAAAATATTACCGTATAAATTAGATGTGCTCTAATAGTCACAAATAAAATTTTCTTTGCATATTTCATCGAAAACTCTTTTTTATCTAATCTCTATTAAAAGCAATGTTTTGTAGTGAGGCTGATGTTATGTATAAATGACTGAAAATTTTCTGTTTGAAGCAATAAAGTTTTTGATTAGACAGATTTCTAATTAATTTTAGAATTAAAAACTACAAAAAACATACCATAATAGTACAAGTGCGAGCCAGAATGACCTACAGATAAACGGGATTGTAGTGAGTATTAGTAAAGTGCTAATAACTGCCAGTAATATTGTCTGTTTACTCATTGTCTGGACGCTATCAAAGCGTAATTTCATGATGTTTCTCAAACATAAATTATTATGCTAACAAAGTAATAACATTGTTTATGTTGTTAGTTATAGGTAGTGGTATTTCAGATGGCATTGTAAATGAATAATCAGCACTAAATATACCGCTGCTATTTACTCGTGTAAATGTGTGTAACAGGTAATTGTCCCGTATTAGCGGTGAAAATATGGAACTGATAGTTCATGTTTTTTAATTAATATATTTATTTATCAGTCATATTAGTTATCGTAATTAAAGACCAATCTCAGTTTGCCAAACTTGTTTATCTAATGGATGTGCTTGTTTAAATTGTCCCTCAAACCGTAATAGATCAAAAATGAAATGGCCAGCCAGCCACGAATGACTGACCGGCCGCGCCGGGAAGCGTTTTTGGATAAAATGCGGAGCAGGTTAGCTGGGTGATTGACCTCCTGTTGCCGTCGCTTTGATATTGAATACTAGGCTGTACATCACTGGCAGTACGATGAGCGTCAGCAGAGAAGCGAAGCCTAGACCGAAAATAATTGTAATCGCCATAGAACCGAAAAACGCGTCGGGGATCAGCGGTATCATCCCGAGCATAGTGGTTATCGCGGCCATCATCACTGGACGAACACGGCTGACACAGGAGTCGATTAAGGCAAAATAGGCTGGTTTACCTTCACTGAGCTCGAGGTTGATCTGATCGACCAAGACAATACCGTTTTTAATCACCATGCCCGACAAACTCAGTAATCCGAGTAGTGCCATAAAGCTGAAGGGCGCATCGAACAACAAGAGTCCCGCTGAAACCCCAATCAATGCCAGTGGCACAGTAAACCAGATCACTAAGGGCTGACGCACTGAGTTGAACAAGAATACGGTAATCAAAAACATCGCCAGATAACCTAAGGGAATTGAGCTAAATACCGACGCTTGTGCTTCACCTGCGGTTTCAAATTCACCGCCCCATTCCAAGCGGTAACCCGCGGGCAAGCTGATCGCTTCGACATGGTCTTTGATTTTGCGCAGTACAGAATCGGCAGTTTCATTGCTACCAAGCTTAGGATCGGCCATTACTGCGAGCATGCGCATGCGATCGCGGCGCATCACCAGCGGATTTTCCCACTCAGTGTTGAAGCTACTGACTACTTGGGTGGCGGGCACAAAGGTATTGTGTTCGCTGCTCCAAATTTGCAGCTTCCATAGGCTGTCGGCCTGCAAACGTTCTTCGGCGGGCGCTCTGGCGACGATGGGCAGCAAGTGGCTGGTTTCTCGGTATAAACCAATTTGCTTACCGCTAAAGTTAACCAATAGGGCATTGTCGAGATCTTGCTTACTGATCCCTGTTTCGCGCGCTTGGGCATTTTCCAGTTGCGGACGGATCAGGGGCACCTGATTACGCCAGTTGTGACGTATGCCATCCATGCTTGGTTCGGCGTTGAAAATCGCCTCGGCTTGAGCACCTAAAGCGCGCAGCACTTCTGGGTTATCACCGTAAAAGCGTGCCTCAATTTTGGCGGCGGGCGAAGGGCCGTTCTCCATGTTTTTTAAACGATATTGTGCCTGTGGGAAACGTTGATTTAACAAGGTTTCTAATTCTGGCATATAGGCTTTAACTGCGTCTAAATCCTGCATTTCTACAATCAACTGGGCAAAGGCGGGATAGCCTTTTTCTGGCTGATAGGGCAGTACGAAGCGCTGCGAACCTTGGCCAATAACGGTTGTTAAGTGTTTTAGCCCAACGTCTTTTTGCTCGTTCAGCGTAAGCATTAACTTCTCGATATCAGCGGTAAAACGCTCGGTCGCCTTGATGTCAGTCCCCTCTGGCATCCAGATATCCACAAAGAAAATCGGCGTGTTAGAAGCAGGAAAGAACACATTCTTGATATGACCAAAGCCCACCACAGCGCTGAAAAGCATAGTGATAACCAGCAGTATGCTCACCAGTCTAAAGCGCAGCGCTACAATTAAGCTTGTGCGATATAAGCTGAAGAACCAGCCCTTGTAGGGGTCTTGGGCTTCTTCATCGCTCGGCGCATCTTTAAATAACAGATGACAGAAAAACGGCGTGAGTGTGATGGCGGTGATCCAGCTGATAAACAGTGAAATCATCAACACTTGGAATAAAGAACGGCAGAACTCACCGGCGGCATTTTGCGATAAGCCAATGGGGGCAAAGGCAATAATGGCAATCACAGTCGCGCCCAATAACGGCCACTGGGTTTGGGACACTATCTGTTTGGCCGCTTCCAAACGGGTCTTACCGCGACGGATACCAATTAAAATGCCTTCAGTAACGACAATGGCGTTATCGACCAACATACCAAGGGCAATAATGAGTGCGCCGAGGGAGATGAGCTGTAGCTCAATCCCGAGCACTTTCATCACGATAAAAGTACCTAGAATCGTCAGCAGTAAGATCAGGCCCATCAACAGGCCTGAGCGCAATCCCATAAACAGCAGAAGCACGGCGATCACTATGGCAATGGATTCCATTAGGTTGATTAAGAAGCCGTTAACTGTCTCATCTACCGCCTGGCTTTGATTATAAACCGTCGCTAAATTCATGCCGATTGGGCGTTGCGATTCAAGCTCGGCTAAACGGTCACTGACCTTTTGCCCGATTTCGACTACATTCACACCACTAGAGAAAGAAATCCCCAGCGATAACGCTGCTTCGCCTTTATTGTGATAAAGCACGTTAGGGGTTTCGTCATAATCCCTTTCAATATTGGCAATGTCGCCAAGGTAAATCAGCTCAGAGCTACCCGGAGGGCTGACGATTAAACGCGCTAGATCCTGCACATTGCTAAATTCGCCCGTGGGATGAATGCGGATACGGTTATCGCCAATCACTAAGCTGCCCGCGTTAGAGACGACGTTTTGATTGTTCACTAAGCCATAGATATAGCTCTGATCTAACCCCAGTGCCGATAGCTTTTGCTGGGAGATTTCAATCACGACTTGCTCGGTGACGTTGCCAGCAACAGAAACCTTTTTCACTCCAGGTACTAGCACTAGCTCGCGGCGCAGATAGTCGGCGTAATTGCTCAACTCGCGGTTGCTGTAATCAGGTCCCGAAAGGTTAAATAAAATGCCATACACATCGCCAAAGTCGTCCATCACCTGTGGCGTTGCTGTGCCTGGCGGCAAGTTTCCCGCAGCATCATTGACTTTACGACGCACTTCATCCCACACCTGCGGCAGGCTGGTTTTATCGTAGCTTTCTTTAATCTCGATTTGGATTTGTGATAAACCCGCACTATTAATTGAAGTCACATGCTTAATGGCGTCGAGTTGCTGCAGGGCATCTTCGAGCGGTAATGTCACTTCTTCTTCAACTTGCTCAGGCGAGGCACCGGGATAAGCCGTGATCACTAAAGCTTCTTTAATGGTAAATTCGGGGAATTCTAGTTGCCCCAAACCGGTAAAACTGACGCCACCACCCACGAGTAGTAGCAACACAAACATCCAACTGATGACTTTGTGGCGTATCGAATACTCTGCAATGTTCATCAATTACACCCCACGCTGCCAGCGTAGTGGTTTGACTTTCATGCCATCGGATAATTGAGACACTCCAGCGCTGACGATGAGATCGCCCTTGTTGACGCCCGTTAAAATCTCAACACCTTGATTACTCACGCGTCCTAGCGTCACCATCGTCGGTTTTACTTCACCCGATTGCGCTTGATAAATCCACACTTGCACTTGGCCATCTTGGTCGCGCTTATCGATAGCGGTCACTGGCACTACCGTTGACGAAAGGGCACTAGGATCTTTGACTAAGGCTAAGGTCAACTCGGCACTCATTCCTGGAAGTAACTGAATATCTTGAGGTTGAGGTAACGAAAACACCACTTCATAGGCTTGGGTGCCCGGCGTGACTTGAGTCGAGTATTCTTTAAATTTGGCATCGAAACTTTGCTCGGGGAAGGCACTAAAACGCACCTTAGCTGTAAAATGAGCTTGATCGGTATATTGCTTCAAACCCGCCGCCATCGACTCGGGAACTTGAATGCTAATATCGAGCAAATTATTGTTTTGTAATGTTAATACCCCTTGGTTTGCTTGCACTATTTGGTGGTTATCCACTAAACGTTTGGCGACTGTACCGCTAAAAGGTGCCGTTAAATGGGTGTAACTCAGTTGATCGCGTGCAGCGGCTAAGGCGGCGGTGGCCGATTTGAGTTGCGCTTGAGTGCTATCAAACTCAGATTGTGAAATCAGCTTGCGATTGAGTAGCTCGACTTTACGTTTAAAGTCAGCGGCTAACAGTTCATGCTCCGCCTCGCGGGTCATTAAATTATTGTGGGCGTCCCTGTCATCAAGTTTTGCGAGTAAGCTACCTTGAGTGACTCTTTGCCCTTCAACTAATGCTAATTCTGTTAATTGTCCTGAAATGCGGAACGACAATTCTGCGCGACTATTGGCGGCAACGCGGGCTGGAAATGTTCTGAAATCTCCGTCTTCTACATTGAGTACTTCAAACAGTTTAACCGGACGAATTGTTGCCACTTGCACTGAACTTTCCGCAGGCGAACAACCACTGATCAGGGCTGGAAGCAGCATTGTCAGCGGCAAGAGTCGATATGATTTCATGGTGGAGATTTCCTAGTTAACAAATTGTCAGCATTTCTGGGCGCGAAGATACCAGCTAAATTAGTTGCAATAAACGGGATACTTTGGGATTATCAGTCCCACATAATGAGATTGAACTTAAGGTCAAAATGAAGACAGAGGACTTAGCGTTATTCCACCGAATTGCTGAAACCGGTAGTTTGATTGAAGCGGCGGATTTACTTAACTTACCTAAATCGACTGTGAGTCGACGTTTGCAAGCCTTGGAAGATGAGCTGAACATTAAATTGTTCCACCGTCAGAGCCGCTCTATGACGCTCACTTCTGCGGGCAGCCATTTTTACCAGCGCTCGCAGAATATTTTGGCTCAGCTCGACGAAACCCTTTTTGAAATGACCAATGACGATGCTGAGATCAGCGGGCATTTGCGTATTCAAATGTTCCCTATCCACAGCATGAAAATCTTGATGCAAGCCATTTTCCGCTTTATGGATATGCACCCTAAACTCACCTTAGAAGTCATCAGCAGTTCAGAATCCGTTGATATGGTGAAACATAATCTTGATGTGGCTTTTGTGGTCGAGCCTGCGTTGGATACCTTAGATTTAGTGGTGCGGCCAATTTTTACCACTGACTTACGTTTTTACGCGAGTCCTCAATATTTAGCGGCACATGGCACACCTAAAACACCGAAAGAGATTGAAGCACATAATGTGTCTATGTTCCGTTTATCCAACGGCAAAATCTTTAATGAGTTATTTATCGGTTCAGAACAAGAGGTGAGAGTCAGAGGTAATTTCTGCTCGAACAGTATTGAAGTGGCGGTTGAGTTTGGATTGCAAGGACGCGGCATAGTGTATGCGCCTGCTGAAGTCGTGGATGAATATGTACAAAGCGGTGAGTTAGTGACTTTGCTACCTGAAATCCAGCCTCACCAAGGCGAGTGTTTCTTAGCTTATCCATCAAGACGTTACGTGAGTTTAGCCTGTCGACGCTTTATCGACTATATCATGCAAGAGTTAGTGCCAAATGGCGTGCCGATCAACATGAGTGAGCAAGGCCCACGTCGATCCTGCAAAGCCTCTACGGGAGCGTTTTCAGACGATGTGTTGCGCTTTCCCGTTAAAAAATCAAGCTAGTTTACCCCTCGCTAATGGCGTTTGCGGTCGTGATCTTTGTGGGCTCACAGATCCGCTGCGCCAGCCAATAACAGGCAATTCCCATCAAAATATTGGTCACAGGTAACGCGAGCAGCAGGCCTTTAACGTCACCTATATACGATCCCAAGGCTGCTAGCGGCAGCATGAGCAGCACTAAGCGGCACAGATTGATGACTAATGAACTCATAGGCCTGTGGTAGGCATTGAGCGAGGTCGCGACAATAATCACTATACCCAAAGGCCCGTAGGCACAGGGCAGCACTAAGATATAAAAACTCAGCCATTCGATAACCTGCGGATCGGTACTGAATAAATGCGCGATAGGCTCGGCTAAAAAGATCAGGGGGATATAGAGTAAGGTTTGGAAAATAAAGATAAATTTTATCGATAACAGCAGGGCTTCTTTCGCTCTGTGTGGCTGTCCTGCCCCTAAGTTTTGCGCAATAAAGGGCATTAAACTCGACGACAGTGCCATCACCACTATTAATAGCACTGACTCTAACCGAGTACCGGCACCAAAGGCTGCTACGGCGCTGTGATCGATATGCGCCAACATGGCCATAATAATGGCATTGGCTAGTGGATTGATTAAATTCATCAAGGCGGCGGGTTGTGCTATATGGGCTAGTTTGCTCCAGTTCGCGCGCATTCTGTCTATGTCAAAGGCGGCCCATTCGAGCATTTTGCGCCTGACAATCAACAAATATCCCGACAAAGATAAGGCAATCAACCAAGCGAACAGGGTTGCAATTGCGGCGCCTTGGATTTCTAAACGTGGAAATGGCCCAATACCAAAAATCAGTAACGGATCGAGGATAAGATTGATGATTGCCGCCAGTGCCATGATCATCGCCGGCGAGCGAGTATCGCCAGTGGAACGTAAGCCTTGATTGCCTACCATCAACAATACCAGCAGCGGTGCGCTGACATACCAGTAAATCATATAGTCGTGGATCAGTGGCAAGCTGTCATCGTTTGCCCCGAGTAAGCGAAACAGTGGCTCGATAAAAATGCTACCCAGTGCGGCTAAACTGGCGATCAAGACAAAGGTGAGCAATAAGGCATCATGCAAGAACACTTTGGCCTTGTGGGCATTACCCGAACCGATAAGTCGACCTAAATTGGTCGAGACTCCAGCGCCAATACCAATGGCGATGCTCGAGATCACTAAGGTCACCGGAAAGGTAAAACTGATGGCGGCTAAGGCTTCAGTGCCCAATTGGCTAATAAAAAAAGTGTCAGCGAGGCTGAAACCTAGAATGGTCATAATGCCAATTAAGTTGGGGAGGCTCATGTTGAGCAGTACACGACCAATTGGCGCGGTGAGCAGCCCGTGTCTGTCTTTCATGGAAAAATAGTGCCTTGTTAGCGAGCGGAGGCGAGATTCTAGCAGGATTGTGCGGACTTGAAAAAACCGACATCAAAAAATTGAAGTTTTTTTTGTAAATGCCCTTGGATCTCGACACTGTCAGCCCCATATCTCAGACAGCAAAAGAGCAGACTAAGGTGTCTGTTTTTTTAATCACAAATAGGCTCGATTGTAGGGCATCAAATCATTAGGAGAGTTCATAGATGAATATTCGTCCATTACATGACCGCGTAATCGTTAAGCGTCTAGAAGTTGAATCTACATCAGCGGGTGGCATAGTACTGACCGGTAGCGCCGCTGAAAAATCAACTCGCGGTGAAATCCTTGCTGTGGGCAATGGCCGTATTTTAGAAAATGGCACAGTTAAGCCACTGGATGTCAAAGTGGGTGACGTGGTGATCTTCAACGAAGGTTACGGCGTTAAGAAAGAAAAAATCGACGGTCAAGAAGTCTTGATCCTGTCGGAAGCTGACCTGATGGCAGTAGTGGGTTAATCCTCAGCATCAATTCGACATTCCAATTAATCATTAAAAATTTAAAGGATAATCAAGATGGCAGCTAAAGAAGTTGTATTTGGTAATGACGCTCGCGTAAGAATGCTGGCTGGCGTAAACATTCTCGCAAACGCAGTTAAAGTGACCTTAGGCCCTAAAGGCCGTAACGTGGTATTAGACAAGAGCTTCGGCTCACCACTGATCACTAAAGACGGTGTTTCTGTTGCCAAAGAAATCGAGTTAGAAGACAAATTCGAAAACATGGGCGCGCAAATGGTGAAAGAAGTTGCTTCTAAAGCCAACGATGCCGCCGGTGATGGTACTACTACTGCAACTGTACTGGCTCAAGCCATTGTCGTTGAAGGCTTAAAAGCCGTTGCAGCCGGTATGAACCCAATGGATCTGAAGCGCGGTATCGACAAAGCCGTTATCGCTGCTGTTGCTGAATTAAAAGCCTTATCACAACCTTGTGCAGATTCAAAAGCGATTGCCCAAGTTGCGACTATCTCTGCAAACTCTGACGAATCTATCGGCGAAATCATCGCAACTGCGATGGAAAAAGTCGGTAAAGAAGGCGTGATCACAGTTGAAGAAGGCCAAGCGTTAGAAAACGAATTGGACGTAGTAGAAGGTATGCAGTTTGACCGTGGCTACCTATCTCCATACTTCATCAACAAGCCAGAAACGGGCAGCGTTGAATTAGATCACCCATTCGTACTGTTAGTAGACAAGAAAATCTCTAACATTCGCGAACTGTTACCTATCCTTGAAGGTCTGGCAAAAACCGGTAAGCCATTGCTTATCGTTGCTGAAGACGTTGAAGGCGAAGCATTAGCAACTTTAGTTGTGAACAACATGCGCGGTATCGTGAAAGTGGCTGCGGTTAAAGCACCTGGCTTTGGCGATCGTCGTAAGGCAATGCTGCAAGACGTAGCAATCCTGACTGGCGGTACTGTTATTGCTGAAGAAATCGGCCTAGAGCTTGAAAAAGCAACGCTGGAAGATTTAGGTACAGCTAAGCGTGTTGTGATCACTAAAGACAACACCACCATCATCGATGGTAACGGCGAGCAAACACAAATTGCTGCTCGTGTAAGCCAAATCAAACAACAAGTTGAAGAATCAACGTCAGACTACGACAAAGAAAAACTGCAAGAACGTATGGCTAAACTAGCTGGCGGCGTAGCAGTCATCAAAGTTGGCGCAGCGACTGAAGTTGAAATGAAAGAGAAAAAAGCGCGCGTTGAAGATGCACTGCATGCAACTCGCGCTGCGGTAGAAGAAGGCGTGGTTCCTGGCGGCGGTGTTGCTCTGGTTCGCGTAGCTTCTAAGATTGCTGACGTTGAAGTATTAAACGAAGACCAAAAACACGGTGTGGTTATCGCACTGCGTGCAATGGAAGCGCCACTGCGTCAAATCGCCACGAACGCGGGTGAAGAAGCGTCAGTTGTTGCTAACACAGTGAAGAACGGCAGCGGTAACTTCGGTTACAACGCCGGTAATGACACTTACGGTGACATGTTAGAAATGGGTATCCTTGACCCAACTAAAGTGACCCGTTGTGCATTGCAATTCGCTGCGTCAATCGCAGGTCTGATGATCACTACAGAAGCTATGGTTGCTGAAATTCCACAAAATGCTAGCCAAGATATGGGCGGTATGGGTGGGATGGGCGGAATGGGCGGCATGATGTAATTTTTGCTGGTCTAAAACGTTGATTACGGCGTTGCTGCTCGCTCACATACACACAACGTATGCTACGCTCACAGCGCCTTGTACTGAACGTTTTATCCTGCGCAAAAACGTCAGACCCCTAGGCCTAAGTTCTTAGTCTGCTAAGAGTGACACCTAAAAAGAAATCCCTGATGCTTAACTGTGTCAGGGATTTTTTGTATCTGAGGGGCTAAGGAAGTGTTGCTTAACCACTCTAGATTGTATTGGGAGCAGAAAGCTGAACGTCGTGGTAAAGCGCCTTGTTCTAACTCGATTTATCCAACGTAAGATACTTTGCAGGTCTGGAGCCTAAAAGCCTCAAACCAAAGTTCTTGTAAAAGAAAACCCCGATGCTGGTAACAGTGTCGGGGTTTTGTTTTTGCTCTGGCAACTTGGGGAAGTATTGGGTGTACTTACCTACACTTTTTGAGATTTAAGCACTGAAATGACCATAAAAGTGTAACATTGTACACTTTTAGGTGGCTTGTCATTTTCAACAATCCAAAAGTGTAGTTCTGTACACTTTTATATTGAATGGGGCTGGTTTTAGGGCTAAGGTGTATGAAGTTACACTTTTGGAGATGATGATGGCATCACCGCTAAATCAACAATCCCTCGGCTTGTTAATTAAAGAACGAAGGAAAAGTGCTGCTCTTACTCAAGACGTGGCGGCCATGCTGTGCGGCGTAACCAAAAAAACGCTGATCCGAGTTGAAAAAGGTGAGGATGTTTATATCTCAACCGTATTCAAAATTCTTGATGGTCTGGGGATTGATATCGTTTCGGTTCAAACCAGCGACACCGAAACTAACGGCTGGTATTAACCTATGAGTACTTCCAAAAAGCTCACGTTAGAGATGCACCTCGGTGATTTAATTATCGGGGAGTTATCCTTTGATGCGACGACCGACACCTTTGCGGTGGATTACACCAAAGACTGGCAACAAAGTGGATTCCCACTATCCCCAACAATTCCCTTAGATGGCACAGGAAGTAGCAGTCAGATATCGATGTTTTTGGTTAACTTATTACCGGAAAACAAAGGATTAGATTATCTAATTGAATCTCTTGGCGTCTCCAAGGGAAATACGTTTGCCTTGATCCGTGCAATTGGTCTGGATACCGCAGGTGCTGTTGCTTTTGTTCCTAAAGGGGCTTTGCTGCCTGAAACACAATTACGGCCAATTAAGGCTGAAGAAGTTATTCAGCGAATTGAAGATCCCACAATGTGGCCTATGGAAATTTGGGACGGCAAACCTCGACTGTCGGTAGCGGGTGTACAACCTAAATTAAACCTGTTTTATAACGGTGAAGAATTTGCATTTGCCGAAGGCGCGCTTTCATCAACCCATATTGTTAAATTCGAAAAATATCGCCATTTAGTGCTCAATGAATTTATAACGATGCGCTTAGCTAAGGCGATTGGAATGAATGTTGCTAATGTTGATATCGTTCATTTTGGAGATTACAAAGTACTCTGTGTCGAACGCTTTGACCGACGTTATATACCAAATGCGCAAAGGGTATTAAGAAGGCATATTGTCGATAGCTGCCAAGCTCTTGGTTTTAGTGTTAGCAAAAAATATGAACGTAATTTTGGTTCAGGGCGTGATGTTAAAGATATTCGTGAAGGGGTAAGTTTTAACAGGCTCTTTAGTCTCGCAGCAAAATGCTGTAATCCAGTGGCTGCTAAACAGGATATGTTGCAATGGGCGCTATTCAATTTACTGACCGGTAATGCCGATGCACACGGTAAAAACTACTCGTTTTTTATGACGCCAAGCGGAATGGAGCCAACTCCTTGGTACGATTTGGTCAGCGTGGCTATGTATGAGGATTTTGAACAACAGCTTGCGATGGCAATCGATGACGAATTTGATCCAAACAGCATTTACGCTTATCAATTGGCCGCATTTATTGATGGCTTAGGTTTACCAAGAAATTTATTAATCAGTAACTTAACGACAATAGCGCGAAGAATACCGCAGGCAATAGCTGAGGTGGTTTCAATGCTTCCAGCCCTCGATGAGAGTGAAACATCATTTGTGGCTCTTTACAAAGCGCAGTTGCTGGCGAGATGTGATCGTTACCTTAGTTTTGCCGCCGAGGTCAGGGATGTCAAAGTGTAGCTCTAGCTACATCTTATCACCCAGCGGTAATTTCGCAGGGGGGAGTGAAATACTGTGGCCTTGGCATCGGCAGTTAAACCCAAAAGAGTTATGTCTGCCCCATCTTTGTCGTTTGGCCGCAACATCTTTTAAAAATTTATTAATGTTTTCGATGCCTGTCCCATCTTTGTCGATGTCATGGGCTGGCTATGATCGCCATGGCTAAGCAATTCCCAAACTGAAGGGGGCAAAACCGGCTTACCTTAATAAGCAGTTAGTCGATTTCAAAACAGGCTTACGCCTCGATCCCTTAATGCAATCACAGATCAGTGCGTTAACGGCCGAGCAATTACAAGATGTGGCGCTGTTTTACAGTCAGCAAGAGATCCCCAATCTCAGTGCAAATTAGTGCGGCTAGCCTTTTGATTGCTGACAAGTGCAAGCGAAGTGGTTAGCATCATTGTCATCGGCTCATGGCGACTACACTTCTGGGAATAGCTTTGATGGTAATGGCATTGATAAATAAAAGAAAAATAGCATCTCTTATTGGTGTTCTGGTTTTACTACCAGTATGGGGATATGCCCTGCAAGCGCCTGAGGTTAGCGAAGCGGATAACTGTCAGCATGTCAGCGGTTCCGAACAACACTCTGACCACTGTGAACGCAATGCGGATCATACCGCCTACGATAAATTCGATGGCGTGGTATACCGTGGCGTCATTAATGCTAAGCCCATCACGCTGGAAATTATTGGTCAAGGCAACCAATATCGAATGACCGTTGATGGCCATGTGACGCTTGGGGAGCTGAATACCGAGCGCGGGTTTGAGCAGGATGAAAACGCTTCGCTCTTTATCTTTAACTGGCAACAGCCTGAAGCAGAACAGATAAAGTTTGTTAAATTATCCAGAGACCATTCGGTACTGGTGTGGGTTGATGCCAATGGCCAGCTTGATAACACCGCAACCCTGCATACGCGATAAAAAAGAAGCGACTTGTATACCCTTTCAAGATGAACATTTAACTCTTAAGCCAAAGATGGGATAAGCATCGCTTTTTAGGTAAATCTAACGAGCCATCCATTGTGAAATTTGCAGAGTGTATGCTTATACAAAGGCATACAGATAACTGGAGAGTTGGTTGAATTAAGCATTGGCATGTAAGTGACTGTTGACGGCATGGCCGCTCTTTCACATCCATGTGATCGCGGCATTTGCACTTCCGTATGCAGCAGATGCCGTCGTCGAGCCCTCATGGATACTTCTTGTGAAATAAAAGGGGTGGCGTGTCACTGGAATGACAGTGCTTAATCATCAGCTTCCGCTGTTAAGCAGCAAACGAGCAGCAAAATAGTCTTCCGACCTTTGATAAGATCGAAAGCGAGGACAGACATATTTCTTTCTGAGTTATTTACAAGAAAAATATAGGTATCTTTGAGTATTCCAAGCTTCTATCACTTGGCCGTAGGGTGATATAAAAATGGCAGTCTTACGTGTGATAGATTGGAGACTATCTCGATGATAAATTGGTTGAATACTAGTATATTGGCAGACATTTAAGCTGAACAAAAATAGTGGGTTAAGCTCTTTTTCTCAATTACAATGCACTATTTTCATTCGCTAAATGCGGCATTAAACGAGCAGGAAACCCAGTATGAATATCCCAATGATTACCGCGCTTCAGAGTGCTATTACCGAAGCGCTCGAGAGTATACCAACCGCTGAGGCGGAGCATATCTATGCATTATCTTTCTATATCAACAACGAATATGACGATCCCCGTCTACCTACGCTGACAGTCGGCTATAACACAGTCGACGAGTGGCATGCCTCGATTCCAAAGGCTTCTAGCTCTGACGAAGCAAAATGGAACTATGCCTTCTGGCTTCAAAACGAACTCCTCGTCTTTGGGGATCCTGACTCTCAGACTGCGGATATCTTAGCTCGCTGGGTGGCCGATCTCGGTCTCGGGTACAGTGATGCGGAGGAAGATGTCGATTTTGATCGCTGCCTTGAGCTCGGTCAGGAGATAACCGAGCAATTTGTTGCCGCAGTATGCGTTGTCGCTTCTACACTCCATTCCAACTTAACCGTTAGTCGCGTTTTTGGTCGTTCGGTACCCATCATAGTTCACGAGCTCGAGTACTATAACGAGATCGCAGATCAGACAGAGGCCTGTAACCCTCCCAGACTCGCCGAAGAGTTCGTTTCTTGGGTGCGCTCAATCTAACGTTAGTTATTAGTTATAGGTGGTAAGGATATAGGGCAGATTGGTTGGCGGCGGTTCAATAATTCTAATCACAGAGCTTAATCACATAGCTAATCACATAACAAAAAGGATGCATCGATGAACGATGGGCAATACAAAAAGGGGCTTGAGGTGCGTCGTGCTGTGATGGGCGATAGCTATGTGGATAAGGCGCTCAATAGTGCGACGGATTTTACCCAGCCGCTGCAAGATTTAGTTACGGCCAATTGCTGGGGTGAGGTTTGGGTGCGTGATGCCATTTCAAGGCAAACGCGCAGTTTGATTATCATAGCGACGCTGGCGGCATTAAAGGCGCCGACTGAGTTAAAGGGCCATGTGCGGGGCGCGCTAAACAATGGCTGCTCGGTTGAAGAGATCCAAGAAGTCTTACTGCATTGCACCGTTTACTGCGGTATGCCTGCGGGGATTGAGGCTTTTCGAGCGGCGAAAGAAGCGATTGAGGAGTGGCAGGCGCAACACAGTTAGCTCACTTGGTATTAATCATTTTGAGCGTCAATGGCTTTGAGGTTTAGTTGCTGTGAGATTTAGTTACTTTGCGGTTTAGTGGTTTTAACATTCGCTAGGGGAGCTGAGTTACGCGGATTCCCCTAGCGCATGATGGCTACAAACTTGAACAGTCTGCGCTTATTTTTGTAACTGGGCTTTTGCGGCTTCTACTTTTGAGAAATCCAAACCGAGTTCAAGCACGGCTTCTTTGAGCAAGGCCGGTTTCTGCATCACTAGTCCCAGCAGTTGTTGTAATTTTTCGGCTGGGATGCCTAATTGACCGAGCGTGCCCATCGCCATTAATGGATTTTCGGTTAATGTTTGAAACAGTTCTTGAATTTTAGCGTTACTGACGTTGTGTTCTTTTAAGATGGCAATAATGGGATTCATTGCATTACCTTGTTGATATGAAAGTTAAACAGGTGCCGATTTTATCACAGTTCTGCCAGAGTGGTTGCCTCACACATGCGTACCTGTTGGATGTTGCCACGCTTTGCCTATGCCATTAAGCGCATTAGATTTTATTCCCAATAAGCTTTACTCTGGTGACGTATTCCCCAAAATCTGCCGATAAAACCTGAGCGACTGTCGTGCATCTTGAGCCGTTGCATTGGATATTATGGCTCTAGATATCATGACTCTAAGATATTGTGGCTCTAGATATTATTACCTTAGATATCATGGAGCAATACGATTGGGTAATCGCTGGCTTTTATCATCCCTTAAAAAAGAAAGGAACTGTGGTTATGCTTGATGTTGTCGCGAACCAAGACAAAAGTATTGTGGTTAAACAGTTGCGATACGGGCGTGATAATGAGGTGTTAGTCGTCGATGAGTGGCAACTGCATCCTGCTGAACATTGGGCGATTTTCGCGACCGACAGTTATTGTGGTTCCTTGCTTGGGCGAATATTAACGGGTGATATTCTGCCCGATGAAGGGACGATTGCTGGCCTGCCGCAACGTATCGGCTGGGTGTCACTTGGACTGCAACAAGCATTGCTGGAGCGCGAGTTAGAAAAAGACGAACTGGATTACGGTTCGAGTGTCGAATCCTTAGTGTTGGAATGCTGCCAAGATGCCAAGCAACTCCCAGCATTATTACAAAAGGTTGGACTTGAGCCGCTGCGCCTGCGTGGTTTTCGGCAGTTATCCACGGGCGAAACGCGCAGAGTCATGCTGGCACGTGCACTGGCAATGTTACCGCAATTGCTGATTTTAGATGACCCTTATGCTGGGCTCGATGCTGAACATCAGGCGAGTTTATCTGAGCTGCTGAGTGAAGTGGCCGAGCATAGCCAGTTGCTGATCATTACCTCTCGCCAAGAAGAATTGCCGCCGTGCATCAGCCATGTGGCGCTGTTTAATGGTGAGATGCTCAAATCGGGGCAGAGTGTGCACAAACTCAGCCCGTCGATGTCGATTGAGCAATGGCACAATCATCCTGTGATGGCGCAGTTGAATGCGTTATCGGCGCAGCGTAGTGATGAACTCTTGGCCTTGATGGAGCGGCAAAGGCACAACGCCGAGGCGTTTGATCCTCTGGTCGAGATTAAAAATGGCAAAGTGGAATATGTCAGTGGGCTGATTTTCAGCGGCGTGAATTGGCGCATCGAGGCGGGGCAACATTGGCAAGTTCGCGGCCCAAATGGCTGTGGTAAAAGCACTTTGCTGGGGCTGATTTTAGGCGACCATCCCCAATGCTATAGCAATGACATCACGCTCTTTGGCCGACCTCGCGGAAGCGGCGAGAGTATATGGCAGATTAAACAACGGATTGGCATAGTATCGTCGGCGCTACACTTGCAATATCGCGTCAGTTGCTCGGCATTAGATGTGCTGCTTTCGGGCTTTTTTGACTCTATTGGCCTGTACCATAAACCCACTAAACCTCAGCTGGATTTGGCGAAGGAATGGTTGGCTATTTTGCACATGACAGGGCTGGCGAGCACGAGCTTTAAGAAGCTCGATTATGGTCAGCAGCGGTTATTGCTGATAGGTCGTGCCTTGATTAAACAGCCACTGTTACTGATTTTAGATGAGCCGTATCAGGGCTTAGATTTTATCAATCGCACCTTAGTGATGCGGGCGCTGGAGATGATAGCCGAGCATCATCTGAGCCAATTGCTTTACGTGTCGCACCATAGGGAAGATGCCTTACCTGCGATTAAAAACTTTGTCGATTTTATTAAGCAAGATGACGGCTATTCGGTACAGGTGAACTACTGTGAGTCTGAGGATTAAACCCTTTTAAATCAGTAAATGCCACCTATCACAGCAGCTTAACGGCTGCTTATTTGTTTTGAGAGTTTGTCATTATCCCTCAGCACTCCAACGCAGATTAAAACTGACCTTAATGGGCGCTAGCCATTGAGTGTGTTAGTCACGCCAGACAGCAGTTCTGTTAATTAGTCATGCTTGATATAGGTAACTGTGAGCCGTCTTACAGTTTTGAATGTCGTTGGCGCGAATAATAGTTTCTGGCCTAGGCCAGAAACTCGTGACAGTTTTATGGTTCCTCCACCGAACTTATTCATCAAGTCAGTTATCACGCTTGAGAATCCAGAACGATGGACTCCCTTAGCTAGATGAGCCTTAGATGAGCTTTAGTTGAGCCCTAGATGAGCCTGAGTGTCGTGCGCTGTAAACAAGATGTGCACTAAGACCTAAAACACGATTTCAAGATATTTAAGACGACTTAAAGATAAAAACATTTATGCCAAGACCCAAAAAATGCCGTCAATTATCGAGCTGTGTGCCCTGTAGCCTATTTAAGCCTAATGGGATCCCTGCGGTTAAATTAACTCATATTCAATTAGAGGCCGATGAGTTTGAGGCCCTCGAACTGGGTGACGTCAAAAGATTAAGCCAGATCGAAGCCGCGGCCTTGATGGGGATCTCTCGGCAAACCTTTGGATACCTTCTCGCCAATGCCCGTAAAAAGGTGGCGACGGCTATCACTCAAGGTCAAGCCTTGAGGCTGCCAACCCAAACAGACAAGGAGTTATCATGATTATTGCCATGCTGATGAGCCGCGAACGCCTCGCCAGTCACTTTACTAAAGCCCTACAAATTGGCTTTTATAATGAACAGTTTCAGCTGATTAAGCTGGTCGATAACCCGGCAATTGAGGGTGACTGTAGTGCTAAAAAAGCCTTATTAGAGCTGATTATTCAACAAGGTACCGACATTGTACTTGTGCAGAATATCGGTGAGCGCATGTTAGGAAAGTTGCTCGATGCGGGGATTAGCGTGAGTAAAGGCAGTGCGAGCCAAACAGTGGTGACTTTGCTGGCACAAACGGCGGATCTTAATCTTAGGTCGACGGATGCATCTCAAGGTCGCGCTTCACTCAAACATGCAGCCAAGGGCGGATGCTGTCATTCTACAGGTGACGGCTGCGGTTGCAGCGGCAAGGCTAACGCAGCCACAGGCTCAACACGTCTAATAAATACACTAGCAACACAGGTTAAGCTTGATAAGTCAGTGCATTACGCTGGGTTTAGACCCTTGGTAAACAAATAATCTCAGTGTTTAATTTGAATTATTCCGTCACGATTAAACCATAGGGGCGGGCAAGCGCCCCTCGAATATCCGCTAACGAAAACACCTTGGAAAAACGTCCAAAGGTTTTGCCATAAAACACACATTCCACCACAGGCAAGGCAAATACATTGCGGCTCGCCGCTATCTCACCTTGGGCTTGGCAATCAATATAGGCCATCCGCATTTGCGGGAACTCTTGCGCCAACATCTCTGCAATTCTCGGTTTGAGCGTTTGACACACACCGCAGTCCGGCGCGCCAAATAACAACAGCACCGCAGCATGCTCAGTTAACATGGACTCAAGCATCTCAGGTGAGTCAATTTGCGTGATGATATCAGTGTACATGCGTTGCCATTTGGAAGTTGTTATGGGTATGAATTCATGGGCTAGTTTGCGTATTTCTAGGGTTAAAGCCAGCCCATTGTTACCACGCTACTACCGATAAATTGACCAAGGTAGAATAAGCCAAGCATGAGAAGCCCGATACTGGCAGCAATCACTCCGATTTGCTGTATGCCTGTCAGGCTATCTCGCCATTGTTTTAGATTATTTATCATTTCACTACTAGTGACCTGCTACCTGCTACCTGCTACCTGCTACCTGCTCAGGCTTAAGGTTATACGCGTGACTTTACATATGTCGCATCGCTAACTGCACCACTGGCGCTCGCAGGGAATGCCATCATCGTCACCATCCATTTGAGTATTGGGGCAATGTTGGATGTAGAAAGTCGCCTCAGCACAGGAACTCATGTGGCTGCAATGGGTTTTACCCGCTTCACATTGGAATCTTGGTGTTGCAGTTTCATATATGGGCATTCTCTTAATGTCTTCATTCGTGAGGACTGGTACTTCATCGATTGCAGGAGCTTCGTTGAATTCTTGGTATTGTTTAAAGCCAAAGATAACTATGGCCACGATTATCAGCAGCGGGATTATCGTATTAAAAGAGGATTTTCGTGAGTTATGGTGATGCGCTTTGTCTTTGTTATTGAAGTTGAAGGTTTCATTGCGTGATTGGACATGAGAGTGGGAGCGCGGTGTTGCACTCGCTGCAACGACAGCGACGCCTTCAATTGAGGCGATAACCGCTTTTCTCTTGCCGTCATTTTGCACTTCCGTTTGATACAGAATGCTGTCGCCCACTATGGGTTTTCTCGCCATCTTTTTCAGCACTGAAATGTGAATAAACACATCTTGGGCTGCATTTTTTTCAGGCTGAATAAAGCCAAATCCCTTTTCATCGTTCCAGCGTACCAGTACGCCTCTATCCATGAGCATTTTCTATGTCCTTAATTTAACCGCTTAATATTTTTAGTTATTGAATATCAATACTTACTTGAGTCGTTCAGATTTATCTTTTTTAAGGAGCAAACCGTACTTAGGTTGACGAATCGGCTATTCAATGTTGGATGCTAAGTTACTCAAGCAAAGGAAGTTTTGCAATTTTTTATCTTGAATTTGCTTATGTGTGACTCATTCGCATTGAGTGTATGGCGGTGGGGAAATGTGAGCACTTAGCAGAAACGGTTGGCATTTTGGTAAATTCAATACAAACAATAGATTGCATTAATAATAAACAAATTGATCAAAAAATGTGCATGAAAACTTGCGATTTTACTGTGTGCTACATAGTATTTACTGTGTGGTACACAGTGTGTGTGACACAGTGTTAAGGACAGGAATTCGACAATGACAAGTTCACAGCTAGTCAAAATGCGACTCGAGTTGCGCCGTGGGGTATTAGTGTTGGCGGTACTGGGATTATTAAAACAAGCCCACTACGGTTATTCGCTCCGCAAACAGTTGCAGGAAGGTGGTATTGATATTGACGAAGGGACTCTGTATCCCTTAGTGCGCCGCCTAGCCGATCAAGGATTGTTGGATAGTGAGTGGCGACAGGCCGAAGGGCGTGAGCGTCGTTATTACCAATTGTCGTCATTGGGGGCTGAGTTGCTCAGTCAACTGACCGATGAATGGCTGCAACTTAATGGCGCCTTGGCTTTTTTACTGGAGCAAAGCGCTGACACTAATGGCTCAGATATGAAAAGCTCAGACGAGAGTGCAGAGGAGATTTGATATGGAATTAGTCGATCGCTATATCGCCGCGGTGCAGCGAGAATTGCCCGAGAACAAACGTCAGGAAATAGGCCGTGAATTAAAAGCTAATATCTGCGACCAATTGGATGCCCTATCTGAACAAGGCGAATTGACTGAAGCGCAAATTGTCGCGGTATTAAAGCAAATGGGTCATCCCTGTAAGGTCGCCCAGCAATTTGTTCCGGCAGTACCTATTATTGCCTCTGAGGATATTCCGCTTTTTAAACATACACTTTTCACTGTGCTTGGGGTCTTGTTTGTGCTGCAGGTAGTGGGCGGCACGACTCAATGGTTGGGCTCTGCAGAGGGGGATCTATTAGGATTTATCCACCATATTGCCAAAGGTTTTATCGGCGATGCCTGTCTTGCCTTTACCGCTATCCTGTTGGCCTTTTGGAGTTTCTCGGCTCAGGGGAAACCCCTATCTGGCAGCAATTGCCAAAAATGGCAGCCGCAGAATTTGCCTAAGGTTGGGCCCGGTTGGCAGCATATTAGTTTAAGCGATGTGTTTACCGATCTGGCGACATATCTTTTTCTCTTACTTGTGATCTGGTGTTCTGTGTGGATGAGTAGCGAGCAATTAGCCGCGCGGACTGTGATTTTCAGCGTCAATGCTCAGCAATTACTGCAATGGTTTAGCCCTATTATTTTGCTGTCTATGGGCAATAGTCTCTGGCAACTACGCCGCCGAGTGTGGACTACTGAATTGTTACTGGCGAATATGGGGATCAATCTTGCTTATGCCTCGTTCTTAGTCTTTCTGGCCTTTAGTTCGCCACTATTACAAAGCCAAGTACAAAACCAAGGAGCTGAATTAAATGGGGAATTTACGTTATTACAGTTAGAACATTGGCTAAGTTATACTCTAGTGATTGCCGCTATGTTCCCTGGCTATGAGGTGATTCGCGATGGGTTGCGTTGGCGTAAACTCGCAAGCAAATAAGTAAGGTTTAACCTAGATTTTATAGGTGAGCTTTATTCACTTTTTCATTAAAGACATGGCCTGATCAGCATGATTGAACAGGCTTTTTACATTAGTGCCATCTTCTGTGGAGAAAAGTAAGCCACGACTTTTACAGTCGATGCTGATTTATTCTGGGGTATCGCCATGATTCATTTCATTATTAAGCGATTCTTGAGCCTGTTGTTTGTAGGTGTCAAATATGCCTTCTTGCTTCATCTGTTTGAGCTCACGAGCAAGATTAACGGCGAGTGCCGCGTGACGTTTATTTAAGTAACCATAGCTGGTGAGTTCTTCTAGGGTGGCAATCGCGATTATTTTGCTGCCTTGAAACTCAGGCGTTTGTAATAAATCCAATGAGCTTGCCTCCGTATCAATATAGATATCGATTCGGTCGCGGAGCATTTTACGAAAGGAGCTCGCGGGGGATGAAGATTCAGTCAGACGCTCCTTAGGAATGAGTCCCTTTAGCTTTTGTTCTGCGAGGAACACGCCTCGATAGTATTCGATCTTGTATCGACTCTTTTGCAGCGCTTGCCAGTCAGGTATTTTGATTTCGGGATTGTGCGCAAAGGCAATTAAATGGGTATCGATAACCGGTTCTTCAATTCGAATGAGGTTGGTAAACTTTTCGCCATAATGAGATACACGCCCCGGCTCGCCATCCACTTTACCTGAGTCCGCCATCATACTGGCGCGGGCTGCAGGAACCACTTGATACGAGAAGTCATATCCTAAGCGTTCAAAGGCTTGGGCGTAAATCAGTTCAGCCCATTTAAAGTAGAAGTTATGTTTGGGGTCCTCATAAAACGCCATCGTAATGATAGGTTTATCAGCAATCATCGCTGTGGTTTCTGCTGTTGATTTGCTGGTTGCATGAACCGAGACACAAAAGAAAAGGCCTACCCACACACTCCAAATGTGCATATTGCTCCATCGTTGCATAGCGTGTCTCTCAAAGTGTTGAGTTATTTAGAGTATAGCTAGCCTGATAAATGGGTTCATTTTTATTCAAGCAAGATTATTTTATTTCCATGATTTCGCACTAACACATGGTTGAAATGTGATCTGCTGGCGGACATTTTGTCCTTTTGGGTTTAAAAATGTGCGATACGGCACATAGAAATGATATTTGCCTGTATTTTGCTGGTTTTTTATTCATCAGAGTTTGAGCTTGATCGGTTTTTTGCTTGTAAATAAGGCGTTAAATCCCTGCCGTCTATCACCTGTAGTAGGAAAGAAAGGATGAAATCGGGACTGGGATTATCAGGAATGCGGTTATCAAAGCTTTGGTTATCAATGACGTGGTTATTACCTCTTTGTTGTTTATCGAGTGCCGTAGTGGCAGAGGCGGCAACGGACAATATTGAACGCCTAGAGGTGCGCGGCAGGCAAATTAACACCTTAGGCCATAGCACTTCGGCATCTGAGGGAATAGTCGGCGCGGCAGAAATCGAGAGTCGCCCCCTATTACGAACCGGCGAAATCCTCGAATTTGTTCCTGGGATGATAGTCACTCAGCACAGTGGTTCGGGTAAGGCGAATCAGTATTTCTTACGCGGCTTTAATTTGGATCATGGCACAGACTTTAATACTCGAGTCGATGGTATGCCTGTGAATATGCGAACCCATGGGCATGGTCAGGGTTATACGGATCTTAACTTTTTGATCCCTGAACTTATAGGCGAGATCCGTTATGCCAAAGGCGCTTATTATCCTGAGGTGGCCGATTTTTCTGGCGCGGGTGCTGCGCAATTACTGCTGGCTGATCAACTCCCCCATAACCAAGTTGGGGTGACGTTGGGTGAATATGGCTACCAGCGACTCGTGGCGACTCAGGAGCTAAATACTGACATGGGTCGTTTTATTTGGGGTGGTGAGGCACAAACCTATGATGGCCCGTGGACGGATATTGATGAGGATGTGAGTAAGATCAGTGTCGTCGGGCGTTATTTAACTCGGCTCGGCGAGGGTGACTTGAGCGTCACTATGATGGCCTACGACAACAGCTGGAATTCGGCGGATCAGATCCCCGCCCGTGCGGTGGATTCTGGATTAATTGATTTTTATGGATCTTTAGATAAAGACGTCGGCGGTGAATCTAACCGTTATAGCGTTTCAGCTAATTACGATGCGGGTGATTGGCAGGGAAATGTCTACGCTATTCGCTCGACTATGAATTTATTCTCTAATTTTACCTATTTTTTAAACGATCCCATCAATGGTGATGAGTTTGAACAAGTTGATGAACGCACGATTTGGGGCGGCGATCTCAAGCGTGATTGGCAGACTTCACTTGGTGGCACTCAACTGAATTACAGTGTGGGCGGCGATGTGCGTTATGACGATATTGGCGCAGTGGGTTTGTATAACACTCAGGCGCGACAATGGCTGAATACGGTAAGGCTTGATGAAGTGCAAGAGTTGTCGAGTGGCATCTTTGGCAAAGTTGAGTGGCTGCCAGCTGATCAATGGCGTTTTAATCTTGGGCTGCGTTACGATTATTTTGATGTGCAGGTCGACAGTGATAATCCGCTTAACAGTGGCGATGCGTCCGATGGTATGTTCAGCCTCAAAGCCGGTGCTTCTTATTTGTGGAGCGATAATCTTGAGTTATATGTTAATGCAGGCCAAGGGCTACATTCGAACGATGCCCGCGGTGCGACGATTAAGGTTGACCCAGTGAGTGGCGATGAGGTCGAAAAAGTCGATCTCCTCGTGCGCTCAAATGGCGGCGAATTTGGGGTGAAATACTATGACAGGGACTTTATTAATTTCTCTGCTGCGATCTGGTATCTGCAACTAGATTCAGAATTAGTATTTGTGGGCGATGCGGGTAACACTGAGCCGAGTCGTGCATCTGAACGTTATGGTGCTGAATTAACGGCTTATTATTGGCTGAATGAGGCAATCAGTATCGATATGGAATTAGCGTGGACTAACGCCAGATTTACTGAAAATGAATTTGAAGAGGGCAAGTATATCGATGGCGCGGTTCCCTTTGTTGCCAGTGCGGGCATCACCTATCGACCCGATGGCGATGGCCTGTATTCGAGTGTACGCGTGCGGCACCTTGGCGAGCGGGTGCTCGACAGCTTTAATGACCACAAGGCTGATGCGACCACATTAGTTAACCTCGCATTAGGATACGAGTTCCGCCGCTTCGATACTAAGCTTGAGCTGCTCAATGTGTTTGATAGTAAAGATCACGACATAGATTACTTTTATGCCTCTCGTTTGCCCGGCGAAGCAGCCGAAGGCGTTGAAGATCAGCATTATCATCCTGTTGAGCCACGAATGGTGAGAGTCAGCGTGAGTTATCATTTTTAGTGATATTCATCTGTTAAGGCGATATCTAAGGTTATTACGTATGTCGCCGAGCAAAAATGTATCTCAATTAAGCGTCCAGATAGTTGGGCGCTTTTGTTTTTCAGCGGCACTCATTTAAGCGCTAATTTAAGCACTAATCTAAGCCCAAATCGCTTCAAACTATGTGGCTGCAATAATTTACTATTCCCGCGTTGACAATGGAGGCTAGAATGATGACGAGTCGATCTGAGTTTCCCCCTGTTTTACAGCTGATGCTATAGGTAATCGCCGCGAGTTATGAGTACTGCAACACCCATTGAAAACATTAACTATTGGCGCCATCCCAGCTTATCAGGCATAGAACTGAGTCAGGCGGAATTCACTCATTTCAGCTTTGATAAACATGTGCATCTGGATTACCACTTAGGTGTAGTCACCCAAGGTGCGCAGCAGTTTGTGAATAAGGGCAGCAGTTATCAACTCGGTCAGCACAGTCTATCGACCTTAAATCCAGACGAAACCCACGATGGCCAGAGCCGCGATGCCGACGGTTATCGGGTGAAAGTCATGTCGATCCCCGTGGAATACATGAATGAAGTGAGCCAAGAACTGGGCTTGAAGGAGCACTTTTTCAGCGCACCTATGGTGGATGACCCGACGCTTTATCAATATTTTATTCAGCTACACGAGCTATTAATTCAAGGCCAATGCAGTGCGCTTGCGGGTGAGTCCCACTTACTGAATTTTATTCATCTGCTGCTGGAGCGTTACCCAAGCGGTATTTCATCTTGCCTATCTAAGCCGAGCCAACAACCCGGGTTATCTAAGTTGCAGGTGAGCTTAGTGAAACAGCGAATTCACGATGAGCCTTGGCATAATACTCAACTTGAAACCTTAGCCAATGAAGTGAATTTAAGTAAGTTTCAGTTTTTACGGCAATTTAAACAGGCAACAGGGATGACTCCCCATGCTTATCTCAAGCGGGTGCGTTTAGAGTTGGCGAAAAAGTCCTTAAGTCATGGCGCTTTAGTGGCGGATGTGGCGCAGCAGTTCGGATTTTTCGATCAAAGTCATTTAAACAAAGCTTTTAAGCAGGCATTCCTATTATCGCCAGTGCAATTTCAGCGGCGTATGCTCTAATTTCCCCGTCTTTCGACGCCGCTGGTTTTTAAAAAACACTGAATAGTGCAATTTATTACAATTCAGCGCTGCGACAAATTGCCATACTGGCTGCCTCAGTTATCGTTATTAACCTTTTTTGCGGAGCCGCATATCTATGGATTTATCTTTATTACTCACCTTGGCTGTAATCCATGTCGTTGCTTTAATCAGTCCCGGACCCGATTTTGCCATTATGGTGAAGATTGCGACTCAGCAGTCCAGAAGCACTGCGGTTACCGCCGCTGTGGGGATTTCAATAGCCATTTTAGCTCATACGATTTTGAGTCTGACCGGTGTGAGTCTACTCATTAAGAGTTCGCACACTCTGTATCTCTTAGTGCAAATTGTGGGCGCTTCTTACCTCGCTTGGATGGGGTTTGGTGCCCTGCGAGCCGGTCTTACGATACTCGCTAAACGTAAAATGAGTGCCAGAGTCCATGCAGGGACAAATGATGATGCTGTTATTAGTGCTGGTGACGTTGAAGGCGTGGCGTCTGTTGCTGGTGGCTTAGGTGGCGCTATGTCGCGCAGGCAAGGTTTTTTGACTGGGCTTTATACCAATCTATTGAATCCGAAAGCATTAGTGTTTTTCTTAACCCTGTTTTCAGCCTTGATTACCCCAAGTGTTACCACAAGCACTAAAATCGCTTCCGCTATTTTGTTGTTGTCTTTGTCATTGGCATGGTTTGGCTTTTTAGCGGTAATGTTGTCAAAGGCGCAGGTGCAACTTAAATTGCAGCGACTAACACCGGTTATCGATGCGGTTATTGGTGTCATCTTTATGTCAGTAGCCTTGGCGATTTACTCAAACCTATTATTAACCGCTTAGTCAGGCGCAGTGTAAATCACCTTAGGTTTTAGTCTGAGGCACTTATGGTATTCTTGGCCTTTAGTCTCAGCAGAGACATTTGGAGTAAGGGATAAAGATGCCATTCGCCTCACGACTTAAGGGAAGCAAATTAGCTGTTTTCAGCCAAGTTAAACTGATGAATATCGCGTTTTCAGCGGCGTTAATATTCAGCGTTATGGGTTTAAGCATCAATGCAAACGCCGCTGATGAAGCCATGCCACAGGAATATATTCCTCTGGTGCAGGGGCTTATCGACGCCGCCAAGGCCAATGATCCTGAAGCGATTGCTAAGCGTGTGGCTTACCCGCTTAAACGTGAATATCCGATCCCAGCGATTCAAAATACGCAGGAAATGATCGCACGTTTCGATCAGGTTTTTGATCCTAAGCTGCTTGAGCAGATCGCCCATTCTAAGATTGAAGCCGATTGGCAGACGATGGGCTGGCGCGGCATTATGCTCGGTAGCGGTGTTGTGTGGCTGGATTTTGATGGCAAGATCATCGCCATTAACTATCAAACACCGGTAGAGGCAAAACTGAAAGCAGAGCTTATTGCTAAGCAACAAACGGCATTACATCCGAGTGTGAGTGAGTTTGTCAGCCCAGCGTTATCTTGGGAGACCGCCAAGTTTACCATTCGTGTCGATGATATGGGGAACAGCCAATACCGCTATGCCGCATGGGCAAAGGGTAAGGCATTGAGTGAAAAGCCAGATTTAGTGCTGAATAAAGGCAAACTCGTTTTTGATGGCAGTGGAGGGAATCATTCATACCAATTTCGCAGCGGCCCATACCAGTATTATTGTTATGTCACCGTCTTAGGCGGCAGCGATAGTCCTCTAGGCGAGCTAGTGGTGTTTAAGAATGACCAAGAAATACTGACACAAGCCGTTATTAAAGCAGACTAGTCTCGTTTCCATATCCCTATGAGTGAGATTTAAAGCCGCGACCCTATGGTGATGGTCGCTGCTTTAATAATCCTAACGATTTCCTTTAGCTAGAAGCTATTGCCCCAAAGTGTGTTTCGTAGTTTGAATGCTTTAATCAAAATCAAAGTCGTGGGGCTTCACCCCACACCCGACCAAGGAGGACTGCTCGTCCTATCAAAAACATATATGGACCCATCCGGTTTGCAAGACATTCGATATCAATTTTGAGAAGAGTTCATTGCACCCATATATTCGGCCTGTTATTGAGGGATTCCTCTGGCCCTGATGGATATTTGCTTCTACTGTCCTTATCATCCCTGCGGCTTCATCAGAGCCTATGTTTTCGTAAGGTTTTTAGTAGATCAGTCTGACTGTCTCATCATCAAATCAAGTGTCTTAGCAACTTGCTGGTTGGTTAATCGTTAACATA